>JAJZCJ010000305.1 GCA_021846145.1 Bacillota bacterium | reverse complement strand
AATATCTGCATTACGGTTTTTCAATTTGCGCTACCAGCCCGCTAGGTACACCAATGATAGCGTTAGGTGAATTATAATTGAAAAAAAGTTCAGTTGATGTCATTGCCTCAGTACCCTGATCAGGAATGCCAACAGTAGATTGAACTTCAATTTGCCGCAAAAGGCCATCAGTAGCATCTACCCATACTGTATATAAAGACTCCTGTGGTTTGATTAACCTTGTACCACCAACAAAAGAACCCAAGTCAACGGTCTTAAATTGATAAACATGACACAACCAAGAAACCGCAGTTTGATCAGGTAATTGATAGACAACTTTCGGTGGCTTTTTTGCAATCACATCAGCCAATGATTGCCAAGGTCGTAAATCAGTCACAGGGTTCATCGGTTTCCAACGGTTCCCATCTTCATAATAAGCAAATGATCCATTTTGATAAAGCGGATAATTGTTCCCGCCGATAGTCTCATCCATTTGAATTTGCACAGGAACAGCCGACGTCGGCAATATAATCGTGCCATAGAAATTCATCGATCGATTATTTTTACCTGTAATTTCTTGAATCTGCGCCTTCACTTCATAGTTTTGAA
Organism: Bacillota bacterium; assembly: GCA_021846145.1. The sequence continues at coordinate 3,134 of JAJZCJ010000305.1, read as the reverse complement.
TAGAGGACAAGCTATCAATAGCGCTTTGTACCTTTGCTAATCCTTGTGCAGTAACGGTACGCTCAACCACTGATTTTTGCATTAATGCAGGGGTCGATTGAAGATTTCCACAACCAGCAAGCAACATCGTGCCACCGACCAGTGCAATCATTATTAGTGTGTACTGCCTTATTTTCACCCTGCACTTCTCCTTCTCCTACGCCGCAACAAAGCGATGATGATTCCAAGCACATACCCGCTGATCACAAGATCATACAAAGGGATCCGTTCTTTTCCAAGAAGCATTATCTCCTGATGATCATAAACAGACATTAGTAATTGTGGCTGACTACCTGCCGAAACATAAACAGTCTGCAGATTAACCAAGTTACCATGATAAACCCTAAATTGTTGGATGAGTTGATGCTTTTTATACACATACCCACCCAAATAACGTATAGGCGAATTGCTTACAAGACTCGGCGAATTCGCGATCATTATATCCCCATTGGATTGAGGAAACACAGACTCAAACCGAAAACTATCTCTCCCGCTATACCATAGCACCTTCCACTTATCAGTAGAAGTCAACTGGACAATTTGTGCTGGTACAGTATTAATTAACAATTGTTCAGTTCCATTGCCAAGCACATCCGCAAAAACAATATCACTCGTCAAAGGATGACTATAGCTACCATATAAGGTTGCAATCACTTTAGGCCTATTAGGAGGCAAAGAAACCACTTGAATCAAATTATTACCTTCCACTAGTATGGTAGGAGAATTAAGAACGGATTTAGGAAGTAGATGGTAAACACCCAATATGACCATCCCACCCGTTTTCACATGAACAGCTTGATGGTCATATTCACCTGACAAAATTCCATTATTTAATGTAAATCCTTGTTTTTGATCTAATGGATTTCTACCAGTAAGTTGATGCCATCCGTTTGCTTCTTCCTTTTCCGTTTGCACACTAATATTTGCAAGATCTGAAGACATGTGTCCAGGGCTAAGCAGCATGTCAAGCCACTCGCCAGGCGACGCTGAGAGCGAAAGATACATCCGGCTATCACCGTTAATATTTAAAAAGTGACTGGTGCTAAAAGGAAAATCTGCGGTTCCTAACGTGTTTACGGGCACTTGGGAAAGTTCTTGTGGTGTAGCAAACCCAGTGTGATATCTCAATCGACCTGGTTTAATAGTAACCAGATCATAAGAATGCTGAATTTCTACTAGCGCGTTTTCTATCTGATTACTCCCACTTAACGCCACACTATTCACAAGGGTCTGTGCTTCGTCTTTGAATGGCTTATGAGCCTGTAAAGTGAGAATCATTTGCTGGCCAAACCGATTAGGATCAGGAATGGTGGTAACAGGTAAACTAGGTACTTGAGGATCTTGGCTGGCTAAATGACCAAGGTAATCAACACTAAAATGCGATAGTGTAGATAGACTATCTGAAGGCAGCCATATTTCGAGGCCAGTGAGCACCACAATAACCAAAAAAAGCTGTAATACCTTCTGTCGCATAAAAATCCGACCAAGTATTAACGCCAGCACAACAAAAATAATCCAATCAATAATTCTCCATGTTAATGTATAGTTGACCAATCCATCAAAAGCAAAAAATGTCATCAAAGAAAAAAGTGTAAATCGAAAAACAAATCTTCGATCATTTTTCGGGAAGATAAAGTAGAATAACAAGCTGGCCACAATGACGGCTAGGACACCGATATAAGAATACTGTAACGTCCATGCTGTAAACACCAGTTGATAAAACAGCACTACCCAAAGTGAGTAAAGCAACAGGAACGAGGTGGTAAGCCATTTAGTAAATGTCTTATTCACTTTCAATCGCCCCCTTGGTATAAATCAAAACCATACTTCCAGCAAACCAAAACAAGTAGTTCATTGAAGGTACTTCAAAAATGTTCTCCACAAAATTATGTGCTACTAACACAATGAGCGAACTAAATACACCGATAAACACATACCCCATTGGCGTCTTAAAATGTGGTTTAGCCGCTTTGTAAACTGCCCGCAAATAGACGAACAGTAAACCCACATAAGAAATGAGCCCCAACAATCCAGTTTCTGCAAGTGTTTTTGCGTAATAGTTATCAACGTAAATAACGCCAAAGAAGCGCGAGGCCACTGCTCCCCCGTATCTCCCCAATCCTGCTCCGAAAAAGGGATTGTTACGCATTTGATCATAGGCATTTGTCCACCTGGCAATTCTTCCACTAGCCATTGTTTTCGCCCAATACACGGTGGAAAGAAACTGAGCAATTCGCGCATGAATTGGCGGTATAAAGAACACTGCCGCCGCCCCAACAATCAGTGCCAAAACTGTCAATCGTTTATCAATGAGCCACGTGAAAATCAAAGCCCCGATAAAGAAAGCAAACCATGCACCACGAGTAAATGAAAACACCAGTGACATGACCGTAAATACGGAAGCAAGTATGTAAAACCAGCGTTTTCCACGATGTTTTTCATATAATGCAAAACCAAATGCAGTAGGAGCAATGAACGCCATGTAGGAACCCATAATATTTGGACTGCCAAATACAGAATATACGCGCGTACGTTCATGCTCACCAAGATTTAACCACGCTGCCGGAATCGGCACTTTCACCACATATTCGTAGACACCGTGCACTGCAACTAAAAATCCTGCAAACACCATAAATTTCAATAAGGGGATAACGTCTTCTTTCTCAACGACATACGGGAACATCAACATAAACAACATGTATATGTAGTCTACTCGATAGCCTGCCAGAGCAACCTCAAGATATCCCGTATCCATCAAAACATATACAAGACCAAGCACAGCTACGAAAACAACCATCTTTTGCGGTTTTAATAAAGTTCTTCGATCCCCCAAAAAATAAGCCCGAATAACGAATACTGCAAAAAAAATCAGGAGCAGCTTGTCCCAAAAGCCACCAATTATCCCCCACGGATAGATATGAAGAAAATAATCGGATATGGGAAATGCCGCTAGTAAATACAGTGGCCACTTCATTTGCCTTGGTAAAATACTTACGCCCATCTTTCCACCTCGACCTATATTAATTCCGATTCATTATATCACAGCCCACTGTATTCACTACCGTCAATCAATGTATTTGCATTACATTTTGATT
>JAJZCJ010000304.1 GCA_021846145.1 Bacillota bacterium | reverse complement strand
CCAAGCCGCCAATCGATTCCAGCCGAATCTCCGCACTGTTCTGCATTAATTCAGAATCTGTTGTTTTTTGTGCATTCAATGTTGTTCCCCTCCCTAGAGGCATAAACGAAAAATAAACAAACTGTATCATTAAAAAAAACTATCTGTTCTCATTCTGATTGTAAGCCGTTGCAATAAATTACGTCAAGTCTATTTTTAAATTGATACAGTCGAAAAAAAACAAGTCCAAAGCATGGACTTGTTTTTGTAGGATTATTGCTATTTTGATGTGAATTATACTGATTGTTTGTATTCCCATTTCGCATTTTGTTTCAAGTTCGCTTTCGTAATTACCACATTAGCAAGTTGAACAAAACTTGGCACTTTTTTGCCTTCCACTTTATCCACTGCATACTCTACAGCTAATTGTCCCTCAAGCATCGGTTTTTGTGCAATGAGCGCAGAAATCAATCCTTGTTGCAAATCTTGCACTTCCGCTGGTTCTGCATCATACCCGACAATCTTTACTTGACCTAGTTTACCAGATGCGCGCACCCCTTCTGCCGCTCCAGAAGCAGAAGTATCGTCTGTTCCAAAAACGCCAACCAGTTTGCTTGAATAACGAAGCAGCAGATCTTGGGCTAACGTTTCAGCTTGCGTTGTTTGTTCATTGTCATATTCGATGACCACTGTCATTTTCGGGAATTTCTTATGAAGTTCATTGACAAATCCTTGGACACGAGCTTTATCCGTAGAAATTCCTGGGGACGGAGCGAGTACACCGACCACTCCCTTGCCATGGGCAAAATTCCCCAAGAAATCTGCCGCAGCAGCACCACCCTGATTGTTATTGGAAGTAATTCGTGATGTCAACAAACTAGTTTCCTTAATCGTAGAGTCTGCCGTAATCACAGGTATTTTGGCATTGACGGCATTTTTGATGGGTGGTATCATCGCGGTCAAATCTGTCGGGCACAAAATCAAAGCATTGACTTTTCTCGAAACCATTGCATTGACATAAGGGGTCTGCGTAGATGGACTATACGTTTCCGCCCCTTCGTACACCAGTGTCACACCAAGTTTTTTCGCAGCTGCCTGCGCACCGGCATCCATGCTGATAAAAAATGGATCAGTCGTCATGCCAGGCACAAAACCGATGACGATTTTTTTGCTAGCTGCATGGTGGTGAACCGATTGTGCCATCGACACACCCGGCATGACCAGCGTTGCGGCTAAGCTAAGTGAGCTTAGTACAGCAAAAGTTTTTTTCATAATTGTATAACCCCCTGTTTAAAATTTTTGTTACCATCAGGAAAATTGCAAAGAAGCTGAAGATAATTATTTTAATACTCGGTGCCGATAACGCCGCTGATCAATATAAACGGCCAAAATAATGATGATGCCAATTGTCACTGTCTGCCAATACGGCTGTACACCCATAATCACAAGACCAGACACAAGCACGGAAATTATCAACGCCCCGACAGTCGATCCAAAGATGGTTCCCCGCCCGCCGAATAGGCTAGCGCCGCCAATCACAACAGCTGCGATCGCATTTAGTTCGTCATTCGTCCCTTCAAGGGGACTTCCTGTAGCGATGCGAGCGACGACAATCATACCCGCCAATCCACTGAGTAAACCGGAAAGCGTATAAATTTTAAATAAATGATATTTCACATTGACGCCTGATCGCCTTGTACCCTCAGCATTGCTGCCAATCGCATAAGTGTATTTACCAAATCTGGTTTTTCGCAAATAATACCAAGCAATGATCAATACAATAATAGTAATCAACACTGGTACTCCCAAAAAATTAAATAATACCGAATCACCAACCGTAGATAGCTCTACTGGTAAATTTACAATATCGGTGCCGTTCGTGATTAAAAACGTCAACCCCGTTGCGATCCCGAGCATTCCTAATGTCGCGATAAATGGGGTGACTTCCAACACAGTCACTACCAGTCCATTAATGGCTCCAAAAATCACTCCGGTAAGCAGACCTGCGAACAGCCCCGACCAAAGCGCCACCATATCGCCATGCCCCATTAGGCTTTGCATGACGTCGGCTCCCACCATGCCGGATAATCCCAGAATAGCGCCCACCGAGAGATCAATTCCACCGGTAATAATTACAAACGTCTCAGCGACCGCAAGAATAATCGTATTGGAAGCGCTTACCGTTGTGCTGACAAAATTCTGCGTCGAAAAGAATCCTGGCGATGTAACAGAGAAAATGATCACGAGTAGTACCAAAATAAACAGCGTCCACCAATCACCTATGTCTTGCATAAGTATGGAAATATTATTTCTTCCGCGATTACCTGTAGATGGCAACATTATCTAACCCTCACTTTATTGAAATTCATGCCGTCCGCGATCCTGTAATCCAACCTACCACATGATCTAAGTTGGTCTCGCTTGTTTTTAGCGAAACTACTTTTCTTCCCAAAAACATGACATCAATGCGATCGGTTATTTCTAAAACATGAGGAAGTGTATGACTGATAAAAAGCACCGGAATACCTCGATCACGAACCCGACGAATGAGATCCAACACCATCTCTACTTCTTCTACACCCAAATGATTCGTTGGTTCATCCATGATAATCAGACTTTCTCCCCATGCCACAGACCTTGCAACAGCCACCGCTTGCCTTTGTCCACCCGAGAGTTCAGCCACGGGCGCTTTCATTGAGCGCACTTTTACATGTAGCTGCTCCAGAATGTCCACAGAGCGTTCCAGCATCCTTTTTTTATCGAGTCCACCTGTTAGCTTCTTAAATCCACCACCAATTAGTTCCCGACCCAGAAAAATGTTTTCTTCTATCGTCAAATGGGTGGCTAAAGAGAGATCTTGATATACTGTTTCTATTCCTTGATTGCGAGCATCTGCAGGGCGATGAAAATGTACCGTTTGTCCACGAAGTGAAATGACCCCCTCATCTGGTATTAACGCCCCCGATAATACTTTAATTAATGTCGATTTGCCGGCACCATTATCACCTACTAATCCCACCACTTCTCCTGGTGAAATTTCAAAATCAACGTGATCCAACGCCTGTATTCGCCCAAAACTTTTGGTGATACCTTCTGCCTTTAAAATTGACTCTTGCTTCTGTTGATCTTTTGCATACATCCACATGATCCTCCTATGGATAATTCAACTGGTAAGCGCACATCGACCGGTACTTCTCCATCAATCTTCGATTTCAAAATAGTAACGGCCTCGATGCCCATTTGTCGTGAAGATTGCCTGATCACGGTAAGCGGAGGATTCACCACATCGCACCACGGCTGGTAATCAAATGATATTACCGCGACATCCACGCCTACCCTTAACTGATGATCCCGTAAAAACTCTAAAAATCCAATCAACATCATGTTATTGCCTACCAACACAGCTTCTGGCACAAAACGATGATTAATTTTTGAAAAAAGCCGTCTACCTGCTTCATACCCACCTTCGATATTTGGTGCATCTTCTTCAATACGAGTATTTAAATTTAAACGTTTACTTGTATTTTCAAATCCGATCTTTCGATCCTGGAATGACGATATTTTATCTTTTCCAAGCACAAAACCGATGTTTTGGTACCCATGTTGGTGAAAATGTTCAACCGCTTGTCTTGACCCTTCGTAGTTCATTGAAGTTACCGAGACCAGTGAATTGCCTGGCACATGGCGGTCAAATAACACAATTGGAATATCTGCTGGCGTAACACTTTCCACGTACTGCGAATCAAATCCGTCCA
>JAJZCJ010000303.1 GCA_021846145.1 Bacillota bacterium | reverse complement strand
CGATCCCCTTGACCAGTTAACACAATGACCACCACAGCAGAATCATTCTCCAGTGATCGATACACGTGAAGCAATTCATTTGCAACGGATTGGCTCAACACGTTCATCGGTGGATTATCTATTGAGACGATTGCCAATCCATTTTCCTTCTTGACATGCACTAACTCGGCCATACATTGTCCTCCTTTGACTGATCAGTCAATCATTTATAGTGTATCATATTTCTTAATTACTTTCGCTTTTTCATAAAAAAATAGTGGATGATCATTGCAATCAGGCTAATTCCCGCCAGCACATAAAAAACGCGAGCAAAAAGCAGCAAGTGGTAATGGGCGACCAATTGTCCCAATTCAACGAGCACAATGATGACAGAAACAAACATCCAGTTTTTAATCTTGCCGTCCAATTGACACACCACCTGCGTTCATTAAATGTGTACTAATTTTCGTGAATTCCGTGCTTACCTGCCACGCAGAGAGTTGATGTGTGCACGCCACAGCCGTTCTGCTTCTGCAGATGAGTCCCCAAACCACGCAGGATCATCGCGAAAACGCTGCCCATCCGGATTATTGTCATCAATGGCATATGGATCACCCAACATGTGGTATCCACGTTCTTCCCAAAAACCAGGGCGATCTTCGTTCATCAATTCAATGCCGCGCACCCACTTCGCACTTTTCCAAAAATACAAATGAGGAACCACCAGCCGCAACGGATAGCCATGCTCAGGCGCTAACGGCTTGCCATCATGCTGATACGCAAACAGTACTCCAGGTGTTAGCAATTCTTCAAGTGGCAGATTAGTAGTAAAGCCGTGTTCCGCGTGAATCATGACAAATTGACACTCCGGTTGCACGACGACTGTATTCAACACCGTTTGAAAAGGAATCCCTTCCCACAAGTTATCGTACTTTGACCAAGTGGTCACGCAATGAATATCAGACGTATTGTGTTCGTGTGGCAACGCCATCAATTCATCCCAGTTCAAGGTGCGCTCTTGTTCCACCAGCCCAAAAATTCGCAAATCCCATGACAATAAGTCAGTATTGGGCACCTCCCCCTCATGGAGAACCGGCCACTTTTTCGTTAAATACTGCCCATTTGGCAAGCGTTCTTGTTTATCCATATTTACTCCTTTCAAGCAAATAGACTCGACAATCGCTGCGTGGCAATCTTCGTGTCGCTGATCAGACGCTCCATTAATTCACGCACGCTAATCACGTCATCGATCAGACCCACGCCCTGTCCACAATTAAGCCACCCGTCCTCTACATTACCATCAATAGCCGCTTTGCGATTACTTTCCCCTCGCAAATAAGGAGCTAACACATCCCAGCCTGGATGATCCTGCTCAAGTGTTAGAATTTTTTCAACAAAAGGAGAATTCAGCACTCTGGTGATTCTCCCCAAACTGCGCTCAATCACACGAGTATCTTCGCCTGTTTTCGTTATTAACTCTTCTTTATAATGCCCATGTGCTTGGCATTCTGTTGTCGCAACAAAACGAGTGCCGATCTGCACGCCATCCGCTCCTAATGCAAGCGCGGCAGCAATACCATCACCGCTGGCAATTCCACCTGCAGCAATAACAGGGATTGACACCGCCCGAACGACCTGTGGAATAAGTGCCATTGTCGTTAATTCCTGCAACCCATTATGTCCACCAGCTTCATACCCCTCCGCGATCACCGCATCAGCACCAGCCGCTTCCACTTTCTTTGCTTGCGCAGGAGAGGCCACCACCGTCATCACCACCATGCCTTTTGACTTAAAGCGTTCAATATAGGGTCTTGGATTCCCTGCAGAAAGACTAACCGCCTTAATACGCTCCGCCTGATCCAAAATAGCACTTACATATTCCTCTCGATCGTTATGCTCACTGAGTGGTAAATTCACACCAAACGGGCGGCCATTTGCCACTCTCGTGGCTTCGTCAATCTCCACTAATAACTGCTCAATAGTCCGACCTGCACTACCCACCTGCCCGAATCCACCAGCGGCAGAAATTGCACCTGCCAACGTGCCATTTCCAACATAAGCCAAGCCACCTTCTACAATCGGGTATTCACAACCAAGTAACGAAAGCAAACGATTCATCCTTCATCTCTCCTTTTGAATAGTGATCACACGCGGATCTGCGCTTTAGAATTGGCCTGCACATAAGCTGGACAAATCGAGCGATAGGGGCAATAAGTAGCACAAAACCTAGGTGAATAATGAGGATCAAATGATTCAGCTTGAATTCGATCCCATAATCGTACAATCCATTCCCTTGCAACATTGCGATCCTCATCGCTTAGATCCACCCATTCTCTTCGTCCATTCACCACAAAATCAAAAAAACCACTTTTTGCTGGCACATCATAAATAGTTTCACAGGCCATCGAATAGATAACTAATTGCTTAAATTTTATCGGGTGACGCGCAGCAAAGGATTTCCCAGTCTTTAAATCAGCCACAATATACCCGTGCGATTCGGTGTGAATCACTCTGTCAATAAAGCCTTTGACAGGTGGCACGCCATTTTCGATAGGCAATAAAAACTCTTGCTCAGATGCCAGCACATCTTCAATTCGATACCGACTGAAGCGAAAAATAGCTTGCACACCACTCTTATAAAAACCCACCGCCACGCTTCGCTCCGGAAATTCCGGCAACAGTTGCGGAAATTGTTCGTCATATTCACTTTTCAATTCAGCAAAATCAAGGTCACCTCCACTGTTGGCATGGGCTTCATACAACGCGTGCAACAGTTTTCCAAAGCTGGCGTGATACGTTGGCACCACATCGACAGGCGATAATTTTTGTATGTATTCATAAAAAAATCGCAACCCACAAGTTTCATATAAACTCAAACGACTAAATGACAAATATTCCATTCAACCGACTTCCTTTTTATCCATGATAGCCTACTTAAACAAAATAGAATACTGCCTTGCAGATTGGTTATGCAAGGCAGTACCCGGACTAGCACTTACTATACCCACAGGCCTCACATTCATAGCATCCGCCATGACGAACTAACGTGTGTTGATGACACTCTGGACAAAGATCTCGATCAGTGGCATGTTCACGAAGTGTGGAATGGCCATCATCACTCGCATATTCACTGACTCCTTCTACCTTGTGCACTGTCACATTGCCTTGTTTGCGTAAAGGAAATGTTTCATAATGTTCAATAAGAGATTTAGCAATCGCATCTGGCACACTAGAGATGCGATGTTCACCAAACCCGACCGAACTGTGACCGCCTATGCCGCTAAAATGCTTAACAAGCACCGCCTCTTTTTCGGGATTCTGAGAGTCTTTAAGGTACAACGTAATCGCCCGTCCCAGCGCCTCGTTGGCAGCATACACATCCGTTCCCGCTTTGCCAATATTGACAAAGACCTCACGTGCCAGGTGATCTTGCGGATCATCATTAATCGTAATAAATGCAGTCCCCAGCGGGGTTTCTTTTTTGTAAGTGGCACCATACAATACTGCCGAGCGTTTGCGACGTTGATATTCCGGTAACTCAGACGTCAGCATTACACTGTCTTCCATTGTCACAAATTTCGTTTGATCCTCTACCACTTCATGCTGCTTTTGTTCCGATTCTGATGTTGTATCAAAAGTCTTCAGTGACAACACTTGTTCAGAGCGAGAACCATCACGATAGATGGTGATGCCTTTACACCCCAACTCATACGCCAAATCATAAAGTGCCTTCGTATCACTCACCGTGTAATGATTAGGTGCATTCACTG
>JAJZCJ010000016.1 GCA_021846145.1 Bacillota bacterium | reverse complement strand
TTATTTCAGCCGCATTAGGGGCTGTTATTTTCGGTCGTTTGGCAGATCGGTTTGGTCGCAAAGCGGTCTACGGACTGGAAGTGACGATTTTAACGTTGGGGGCATTGCTCTCTGCCACCTCGCAAGATTTTACGCAATTATTGATTTGGCGATTTATCATCGGCTTAGGCGTTGGTGGCGATTATCCAACAAGTGCCATCATTATGAGTGAGTATTCCAATCGCAAAAATCGTGGTAGGTTGGTGACCAGCGTTTTTGCTATGCAAGGGTTTGGACTCTTGGTGGGTCCGCTAGTCGCTTCTATTCTATTGTGGACGGGTATTTCCCACGATGTGGTATGGCGCATTATGTTGGCATTAGGCGCGGTTCCTGCGGCAACAGTCATTTACCTGCGTAGAAAAATTTCCGAAACACCCCGTTATTTGGTGGAAGTAAAACATGATACAACAGCGGCAGCACAAGTCGTATCTGGCCTCATTAATGAAGAAGTAGTGGATAGACCGTCAGTGGACAAAAAATCAGTGATGAAGCAGTCCTCCTTCTGGTTACGTTTGTTTGGTACGGCTGGTTCGTGGTTTTTTCTTGACGTCGCGTTTTATGGCAACAGCATATCATCTACCTTGATTCTTAAATCACTCGCGCCCAACGCCTCATTGATTCACGATACGCTGTTAGCGGCAGCGATCTTCTTGGTGTTTGCAATACCCGGTTATTGGGTGGCCGCTTTTACGATTGATCGAATAGGTAGGAAAAAAATACAACTATTTGGGTTTTTAATAATGGCTATTGCGTTCGGTACTATATACTTTGTCCCCAGCATTGCGACATATGTGATACCGTTTGTGCTCGTATATGGGATAAGTTACTTTTTCACAGAATTTGGACCCAATACGACCACTTTTGTCGTGCCTTCTGAAGTATTTCCAACGGAAATTCGCGCTTTTGCTAATGGGTTGTCAGCAGGAGCAGGGAAAATAGGTGCTTTTTTAGGGGCACTATTTGTCCCTACTCTGCTGAGTAATTATTCACTGTCAGGAACAGAAGGCATTATGGCGGTGATATCACTTTTAGGTGCATTTACCACGCTCTTCATTCCTGAATTCAAGGCTCGCTCTTTATCTGATCAACTGGAAGAGCCCGGAACTCGCATGAAGCATAAAAAGCACGTCATCGTCTAACCGCCTCTTATTTAGGGCATGTGATTCAAGGTGATATCTGTCATGGCAGTGATCGAATACGGTGCGCTGCCAGGCACATAGGTAATGGTCACCCGATCTCCTGGCTTAACAAACGGGATTACACTTGGATTGATCGACAAATTGGCTGTGTACGCTTGATGTCCAATTAAAAACAACCAATATTCTCTGACTGTAGAACCACTGGATCCGCTTGAGGTTAAGTATGTGGCCACCCTCAAGACGGTTCCGGTGGTTGTTTTAAGTCCTGATCCTTTGGAGCTTGAGGTCAAACCAATGTCACCAGAAGCTAAGTAACTTTGCCAGCTAGAAAGTGCATCTGCCAGTCCACCGGCAATAATAGGCTGTACCGTATTGTGTGGATCAACAACCGCGACTTCTTGTACAATTCCTGATGAATTAATCACAGGTGCCACGTAAGCCAACGCATTTGCTAAGTTGTATAAAAGTGGCCGTCCTGCGCTCAGTGTGCTGTTGATGGTGGCACCGTTAATTCGTTGCGATGCGGCCATGTCATTTTGCACACCGGTAAAAGGAGTGAATGACACCTGATTGGTTTCGGCATCGATCAAGATCAGTCCCGCTAGTGAGTTATCGGTCGTATTAGGGGAACTCATCGGAATTTCCCAGCCTAGTGCACCATTACTCATTAGCACGTTGAAAGGCGTAGAGTGGACAGGTTGCGTTGTATTCTGATGAGTAAATGTCGCTGCCATAAAACCAGCACGATCCCAGCCATAACGGTTGGCCTCGTTTTGCGCAAAATTAGGGCCTACAATTTGGCTTATCCAAGCAGGTTGTTTGCCTAGCGGATAATATACTGTGGCACCCGTTGCGGGATTGGTCATGGCGCTACCGACAATTACTTTCGTGATCAGCCCAGTAAGACCAGGGGCAGGCTTATATAGTGAAGTGATCCAGTACCCTTGTCCTGTTGTGTCAACTTCCCAGTCAGTGGTGCCAAGATAATACGTTGGATAATGTTGATAAAGCACGCGATTTAAATTAAACCCAAAACCTGCCTGTGGTGTATAGTAATACTGTTGACCTAGTACTAGGTTGGGTTTGGCAGATGGGTTACTTGCCGATGTCCACACATAACCTGGGCTAGAGTGCTTAGTCAGCCAGATCAGGCCATTGTTGAATTCAAGCGGTGCTGCCCAAATTAGCTGTCCGTGAAAGCGCACGATGGCTAGCCCTTGGGAGGAGACGTGGTACTGAGGACCAAGTCCACCAATGGCATTGGCTAACACAATTGAAGCATTCGTTTTCTCTACAATCGGAATGTCCGTGGCGTTGACGTGAGGCAGACTGGTGATCGCCTTGGCATTCACCAAATTAGCTTGCGCTTGATAGGTGGTGGCAGCCGCGACACCTTGAGCGATGGAACTTGCCCCAAGGCTGATAATCAAGGCAAACACGGCTGCGAGTACAAGCATGGTAAATGGACCCAGCTTCGCTAGTGCCGTGCGCAATCCGTTAATCGAGGCACTGGCGCTTTGTCCCACTTTGTGAGGCCCTTTCTTTAGTGTGGATTGATAATATCCAAAAGCTAAAGCGGCTATTACGATCGCAAAACCGCCCATCACCGCAAGTGCGGCCACGAATACTACGACTAGCAATAAAATCGTCGCCATGCGGTTTTTCGCTAAGTAAGACATGGTGTGTTCAATAAACATGCGCACCAAGCGAATTACGATGACAAATACTAGAATAAACAGCCAAAATAGTAGGTTGATCGTAGGAAAATAGCCGCTAAAGTATTCACCAACAGCAAGTAGGATGTCAATGATGACAAGCCATACATAAGCGCGTGGTGGCAATTGCTTAGGCCAAAACCCAATATACATGGCCAATAAAATGGCTGTTGGGGCAATCAGGTACACATACATGAACTGTCCTCGTTTCTTTTCATGATTTCAATCGATGGTTTGTTCAGTGTATCACTCTCAGCCAAAAATCGGCAAATATTAATGATGTGATAAAGGAGAGAATAGCGTGATTCAAATTGAAAATATCAGTGTCAGAAAACAGGAGAAGTACCTGCTACAACAAGTCGATTGGCACACCAAGCTTGGTGAACACTGGGTGTTGCTAGGTGCCAATGGCGCAGGAAAAACAACGTTATTGCAGGTTATTTTAGGGTATTTATGGCCTACAAAAGGCAATGTGCGCATTTTAGATCAGGCGTTTGGGGAGTGCGACTTGCGTGAACTTCGTAAGCGGATCGGGTTTGTCAGCGTACAAATGGATGTGCGTTTAGAGGCAGGTGCCACCGCGCGGGAACTGGTGGCAAGCGGAAAAACAGCATCTTATCGCCTCTATGAACCAGTTAGCAATGCGGATCAAGAAATGGCTTTTCATTATCTAAAGCAACTTGGGGCCAGTGACTATGCTGAAAAACCTTATCAGTTATTGTCTCAAGGGGAGCGACAAAAAGTGTTAATCGCACGTGCGTTAATGGCCAATCCTGACCTGCTCGTGTTAGACGAGCCGTGTAATGGATTGGACTTTCCTTCACGGGAACAATTGTTGACGGCTATTTCCGAAATGACTTCCAGTCACCACCGCCAACTGATCTATGTGACCCATTATCCAGAAGAAATCACTTCCGGATTTACGCATGTGGCCATTTTGAAAAAAGGCCAGATGATCGCAGCCGGTGCTAAACACGAGGTGTTGACTGACGAAGTATTGACAAATGCGTATGGGGTGCCGGTGCGTGTGCTCTGGCTAGAAGACCGTCCGGTGGTACGCATGACCAGCGAGTGAGGAGGTGACTCAGCAGATGATAGAGGTCTGGCTTGGTCAAGCGGGCAGTGGCAAAACAACCGCTGTGTGTGAGGAGGCAATCAGCACACAAGAAAAAGAACCTGACGGGGCACCTGTCTTTGTGCTCACCCCGGATCAGGCGACATTTGTGGTGGAAAAAAGGTTGTTAGATGCGTCAAGGCAAGGGGTGCTCACACGCGTTCAAGTCTATCATTTTCGCCGCCTTGCTTTACGGATGCTCACTGAGCATCGGCAACTGCCGCTGGCGATGATTTCACCAGCAGGCAAATATGCCATCTTTACGGCGTGTTTTCAGGAAGTGCGCGCGAAATTAAAGGTGCTGCCACGCAATGAGCAGGATGTCGCATATCTTGACCGTCTCTTAAAGTTAATTGAAGAATTTCAGGAAAACGGCACGCTTGCAGAATTAGATCAGTTACTTCACAAGTCCGCATTGTCCCAACGCTTGCAATCTAAGCTAGAAGATTTGCATCGCTTGTGGCAGGCTTATGAAGCGGCGATTGCCGATCGCTTTCTTGATCCTTATCACCTGTTACCCCAGTTAGTGAATTTTATTCACACAAATCCTAAAGAAGTGGCTAGTTGGACGGTCTTTATTGACGGATTCTTAGGATTTACTGGGCAGGAATGGCAGGTGATCGAAGCGTTGGCAGATCATGTGGGGCAACTCGTCATCACCATTGGATTACCGCCTGAATGGGCAGAAAGAAATGCGGATGAGCTTTTGCAAATGACTGAATTTACGGCGTTTGCACAGGCTGCTGATGTGTTGATTAACGTGCAAAAAATTGCGGATAGGGTAAAAACACACCTACAAATAAGTAAAGCGCCTGGCTTTCAAAACGGCGCGAGATTTCTGTCACCAATGCTTTTACACTTAGAAGAAAACATGTTTGCCGCATCGCCGACACCGCTTACAATAACGGGCGCAGGGGACATGACTGGCATTCGCATGGCGTCGGCTCCGCGGATGGAGGACGAAATCTCCGGGGTGATACGCGACCTCTTTGCGCAAAAAAAGCAATTTGGTTATCGTTTTCGCGACTTTTCGGTGATTGTGACCGATTGGGATGCGTACCGTCCGGGATTAGTGCGCGCGCTACAAAAAGCAGGTATTGCTTTTTCGATGGACGAGCGTACGAGCCTTGCGTCCCATCCACTGCCGCGTCTTATTTTGTCAATCATCGGATGGATTGGCCAGCAAGCAAACGAAGAAATTGAAATGCTCAAATCAGATCTCTTTGTATTGACAAGGGATGAGGCGGATCTTCTGGAAAACGCGTTGCTTGGTTCAGGAATCAGCTTGCGCGCGTGGTTGGAAGCGCCATTGTCACCTGAATCTCGTTCTCTAGAATTGATCAAGTCGCGACTTACGCCTATTTTGTTACCATTTTTAGAACAGGCGAAAGCCGTCAATTTGACAGCAGCCGCATGGATGCGCCATCTCTGGAAATTACTTGAGACAGTTGGCGTGAACGGGAAATTGGCAGCTTGGGAAAACTCGTTCCAACAGTCTGATCGGACAGAACCAAACCTCAAGCACCGGCAAGTGTATCAACTGGTGATTCGCATTCTTGATGATTTGGTACTTGCGATGGAAGACCGCCTGCTTACTTCGCAAACGATCTATGCCCAACTCTTCCATGCGTTTCATAGCGCATCAACAGGTTCGATTCCGACTCATTTGGATGAGGTATTGATCACTGATGTGAGCCGTGTCCGTGCTTTTGAGTGTCAAGTGGTCTATTTACTTGGTTGTCAGGAAGGCAAGTTTCCTGCGCGTGTCAGTCCTGATGATCTGCTGGGTGATGCCGAGCGCAGCGAACTGCTAGCAAGTGGGCAACGCATCGCGGCACAAAGCAAGCTGCGCCAACAGTTTGAACGCTATCGCGTTTACATGGCACTAACGAGGGCGCGCCGACAATTAATCTTGTCCTATTCACTGCAAGGCACTGATGGCAAAGGGCACTTGCCAGCCATTCTTTTGCGCAAATGGAGAAGAGATATAGAGGGGCTATGGGTAGAATCATGGGACCCAGGGGAAGCAAACAGCGATCAGGATTATCTTGCATACTGCACAAGGCAAGAGGGGGCGGCAGAAAAGCTTGGTGTCAAGCTGAGTGAAGCGCAGACGCCTGAGGCGCTTCCGCTTTTTTGGAAAGCGGTTTATCACTTGTTTGCTAAAGGCGTGTGGGCATCGCATGTCGCGTTGCCACATCTGCTTGGCATGGGTCACACTGCGAACAGTGAGCCGTTACCAAGTGACCTAGCTAAATCGTTATATGGTACGCAGTTATCTGGCAATGTGAGCCGTCTAGAGCGCTTTGCCGCGTGTCCTTTTGCGCATTTTGTGGATTATGGGTTGAAAGCGCAAGAACGCAAACAAGTTCGTTGGGATGCTCGCAATCAAGGGAACTTTGTGCATCATGTCTTGCATGAGGTGCAAAAACAGTTGACAGATGGCGAAGTCAGTTGGATTGCCATGAGCGATGAGCAAGTGGATGAAGTGACGACCAGCGTTTTTGCAAAAGCCGCGGAGCGTTTTGAAGGCGGGCGATTGGTGCGCGGTGGGCGCAATCAATTACTGGCCGTACAACTTCAAAGGACGCTGTTGCGAGCGCTGCGGACACTTACTGAACACGCGCGGCGCAGCGAGTTTTTCCCGTGGAAGTTAGAAGAAAAATTTCAATACGCTGATCCCGACGGAAGGTTCATATTGAGAGGGCGCGTTGATCGCATTGATCTCGCGCAAGACGAAAGAGGATTATGGTTTCGCATTATTGACTTTAAAAGCAGTGAGCGAACGATTGATTTGACCAAGATGTATTATGGGCTATCTTTGCAACTCTTGCTTTATGCGGGCGTAAGCGAGGATGATGCGACGGCGATTATTGGCAAAAAAGCGAAGTTTGCAGGCATGTTTTATTTCCCCGTATATGATCCGCGCAAATCGCAAAGCCAGCTTTCCACACCGGATGAGGCCGTTTTTGCATTGCGCAAAGCGACGAGGATGAAAGGGTTGATCTATGGAGATCAACGGATCGTCAGGCTGCTAGACAAGCGCATGGAAAATGGCTCGGAGGATCTATTTGCCACGATGGTAAAAAAGAATGGTGAGTTTTATGAAAGTGCCATGGTGGTAGGCGAACAGGAGTGGGAGCGACTTAAAGCATTAGGGTATAAGCATGCCAGCACTCTTTCTGATGCAGTGGGTAGGGGAGATACGAGGATTGTCCCATTTAAGCTAAAAAAAGAAACGCCTTGTACGTATTGTCAACTACAGTCTGTCTGCGCATTTGAGGCGCAGTATCACGGTGACATGTATCGGCGCTTGCGTTCGTATAACAGGCGTGAAGTGCTGCAGGCGTTAAGCGAGGAGTGATCGGTATGCACAAGTGGTCAACGGTGCAACAGCAGGCGATCGACCAAAGAAGCCCCCATTTGCTAGTGTCTGCTGGGGCGGGATCGGGGAAAACATCCGTACTCGTCGAGCGGGTGCTAACCAGGATTCTCAATGATCAACTGGAACTAGACGAGCTGCTTGTTGTCACCTTTACAGAAGCTGCGGCGGCAGAAATGAAAGGTCGGATTGAGGAAGCGCTATATGCGGCGATCAAGTCTCCTGCTGGAAAAAGGGCAGCCAGCCAATTGCAACTTGTCGATCGTGCGCAGATCTCCACATTGCACAGTTTTTGTTTGTCGATATTACGGTTAGGTGCCCTAGAACTGCCAGTGTCTCCAGGATTTCGCGTGGCAGATGGCAATGAAGCGGCGATGTTGTTCGAGCAGGTGTTGACAGACTGGTTGGATGCGTGGTTGGACAATGCAAACGCGGCGCGCCTGACGTTCGTGCTTCGCCATGGTGACATTCGCGGAGACCAAGGTTTTCGCAAATGGCTGAAACAACTTTATCACTACGTCCGCAGTCAACCGGCACCAAATGTATTTTTGCAGGAGATGGTGAGTCTTTATGTAGAAAATGCACAAAAGCCGTTACATGACATGATTTATGCGGATCTTTATGCGATGAGGTTGTCGCGTCAAGTGAATAAGGCATATGACGCGCTGCGCCAAGCACAAAATTTGTGTGACATGGCGGGTGGCCCAAACAATTACATGGCCAATCTAGATGTCGAAATAGCGGCCACTGATCACCTAAGGCAATTACTGATGCATAAAGAATTTACAAAGTTGGCTGACGCGCAAGTCATGTTTACGAAACTTCCAGCTAATAAAGAGGCAGATGAAGATATCAAAAAACAGGTACAAAAGCTGCGCAATGATGCCAAAAAAACGTTAGCCGAATTATACTTGCGCGAGCGTACGCCAGCAGTATTGGAGCAAGAAGTGCGCGAAAGCATGGACGACGTGATCACATTGGCTGCCATGATTGAAGATTTTTCACAAGCCTATGCAGCAAAAAAACAGTCGCTTGGGATCGTTGATTTTCAGGATTTGGAGCACTTGGCATACGATTTGCTTGGCCATGCCACGATGCAATCGACCATTGCCGAGGAACTAAATGGCCGCTACAAAGACATCATGGTGGACGAATATCAGGATACCAGTCCATTACAGGATGCTATCTTGCAAGCGCTGACTCAATTTGGCGGACCTTCTGTGTTTCTTGTGGGCGATGTCAAACAAAGTATTTACCGATTCCGGATGGCGGAACCTGGACTTTTTTTAGAAAAAATCGTTGATTATAGGCAAGACGATCACGTCATTGACATGAATGAAAATTACCGCAGCCGGACAGAGGTAGTGGAGGCAATTAATTTGTTATTTGCGCAGGTATTTACCCCTGCGCTAGGCGGGCTCATCTATGATCAAAAGGCGCAAATGCACGCGCTAGCCACCTATCCAAAAGTGCCAGACGTAACGACATTGGCGTCACCGGTGGAACTGCACCTAGTGGAAAGTGGCTCCTTATTGACAGAAGATGAGGCCGATGATGAGGTGGATGACGATGAAGATGCCGATGACACGCAATGGCTCCTTGAGATGCACAAAACAGAACGTGAAGGACTTGTCATTGCTGCGCGCATAAGCGCGATGATGGAAGAGAATCACGCCGTCTATGATGCGCATGACCAACAGTATCGTCCACTTGCATACCGGGATGTGGCAATTCTATTGCGCGCTGATCGCACGCGCATCAATACGTTACTAGGGGTTTTACGAAAAGCGGGGATTCCTTGCGCAGGTAATGCAGATAGCGGTTTTTTCTCAGGGTATGAAATTCGCCTCGCGCATGCGTTGCTTCATATTATCGATAATCCTCAACAAGATATTGAGCTGATCAGTGTATTGCGTTCTTTTATTGGCGAATTTACGAGTCAAGATCTTGCGCAGGTAAGGCAATGGTCAGAGGCGTTATTTTATGATGCGTTACGCGCGTTTACAAGTAGCGAACCAACCGCTGAGTTGCGGGTTACTTGGGACAAGGCAAACAGATTCTTAGCTCGCTTGGCGCGCTGGAGAACGGTTGCTCGGACCACGACGCTGCCGGAAACGGTATCCTATGTGTTGCGCGATAGCGGCCTGCTCGCTTATTTTAGAGTGGCTCGTGGGGGCTTGATTAGGACAGCTAACCTGTCATTTTTGGAGCGAATGGCCACCGTTTTTGATGGGATTGAAAGCCATCATGTTAGCAGTTTTATTCGCTATTTGGATGAACACTTGGAAAACAGTGAACTAGATTTGGGTGGGGCGGCTATTTTTTCAGAAAATGACAACGTGGTAAGATTGATGACGATACATAAAAGCAAAGGGTTAGAGTTCCCTGTCGTGTTTGTCGCAGGACTTGGCAATAAATTTAACATTAGGCATGATTCACCTTTTTATTTGCATCGCAAGTATGGATTTGGCATGAAAAAAACAGACCTTGAACAGCGTGAGCGAGTGCCTACCGTCACGAGCATGGCGCTACAGGAATTAGACGAAATGGAGAGCCTGGCAGAAGAGGCACGAGTGTTGTATGTGGCGATGACGCGCGCGCGCGAACGTCTCATTCTGGTCGCTAGTGCTAGGGACGCAAGCATTTGGTGGCAGCAATGGGAAGCGCGGATGCAGGTGTCGCGAGGTGATTATGGTGGACTTTCAGAAACAATTTTGTTACAGGCGAAAAACTTTATTGACTGGATCGCTCCGGCCATCTTGCGCGCGGAAAAGGGCAAGCAACATTTTGCGATGACGTGCTGGGATAAGGTCACTGATTTTGCTGAGCCAGCAGTGGAGGAACACGGTAACTTCGATACCGTACAGCGTTTGCTGCGTTTTGATCCGACGATTCTACTGGCTGCAACGCCTGCGGAACAATTGCAGCTTGATGCGTTATCTCCTGTCATTTTGGCTGCGGCAGAGGCGGGAGAAGTGTCGTCTCAAAGCCAAGTCAACGCTAAAATTAGCGTGACGCAGTGGCGTCATCAAATGACCGCATCACTTGTCGATTTGGCGCATGATGATGACACGGAAATTGCGGAGCAGATGCTTTTCCCCACCATTGCAACGGCTGACTGGGTGGAGTTAAGGCCGCAGTTTTTGCTCGCTTCGCAAGCGCCTACGCCGGTAGAACAAGGGACACTCTTTCACCGCTTCATGCAGCAAATTGATGTGTTGTCCGGATCTCAGACGCAAGCGTGGTTTCATGCCCAATGGCTACGTCTGCTGCAAGAGGGCGTGTTTACAGAGACAGAGGCACAGGTGGTAGATTGGCGGTGGGGGTATCAATTTTATCGTCATCAGCTTGGCCTGCGGGCATGGCAGCAGCGTGACAGTTTGAAACGCGAGATTCCTTTTACGATGGCGGTGCCAGCGCGTACGCTGGATGTTGCGGCAGATGCGCACGATTCGGTGGTGGTGCAAGGGGTGGTGGATGCGTTGTTTGAAGAAAATGGCGAATTAGTGATTGTCGATTATAAGACTGATCAAATCAGACCAGATGAGGATTTGCAGGAGTTGGCTAGTAAGTATGCCATTTCGCTGCAACTCTATGCAGATGCGATGGCAAAAGGGTATGATAAACCAGTACGCGAAGCATGGCTGTATTATGCGCGTAACGATCTCGCGGTGCGTGTGATCGGGTAATCATTTACTAGAGAGTGCAGGTTGATGAAAAGTGAGTAGAGTAGTGAAAAAAAAGCTAACTGAACGGATGCAAGAAAGTATATTGGTTCTTGACGGGGCGATGGGTACGATGATTCAGCGCTTGTCGTTAACGCCGGACGATTTTGGCGGCGAGGCGTATGAAGGGTGTAACGAGTATTTGGTGCTGACACGTCCTGACGCGATACTGGATATTCACCGCGAGTACCTAACGGCTGGCGCGGATATTATTGAGACGGACACTTTTGGCGCGACTTCAGTGGTGTTAGCCGAGTATGGCCTAGAAGGGCAAACTCGTGAGATCAACTTGGCGGCGGCCACGCTCGCTTGCAAGGCGCGTGAGCAATATTCCACAGTTGAGCATCCGCGCTATGTGGCCGGTTCCATGGGCCCTACGACCAAAACGCTGTCGGTGACAGGTGGCATCACTTTTGACGCGTTGCGGGATTCCTACTTCGAGCAGGCAGTGGCGCTGATCGAGGGTGGTGTCGACTTACTGTTGATCGAGACCGCTCAAGATATGCTCAACGTCAAGGCAGCAACGACTGCCATCAGGTCAGCTTTTGAACAATTGCAGACTGAATTACCAGTGATGGTGTCTGGCACGATTGAGGCGATGGGTACCACTTTGGCAGGGCAAAACATTGAGTCATTTTACATTGCCATCGAACACTTACATCCGCTTTGTGTCGGATTAAACTGCGCAACAGGCCCAGAGCTGATGAAAGATCAGCTGCGTACGCTGTCGAGCTTATCTACAACAGGCGTCAGTTGTTATCCGAATGCGGGCATGCCTGATGAAGACGGACATTATCACGAATCTCCGGAAAGTTTTGCAAAAAAAATGCGCGATTTTGCCAACGAGGGTTGGATCAATATTGCTGGCGGTTGTTGTGGGACAACGCCTGCACATACGCGTGCGCTTGCGCTTGCACTGCACGGAGTGGAGCCAAGAAAAGCCGCGAACATGCATATCCCTGCGTTGTCTGGTATTGAACCGCTATTTATTGAGGAGGATATGCGTCCTGTGCTAATTGGCGAAAGGGCGAATGTCATCGGTTCGCGCAAGTTTAAGCGTCTGATCACTGAAGAGAAGTTTGAAGAAGCAGCCGAAGTGGCGCGTTCGCAAGTCAAAAAAGGCGCACAGCTAGTCGATGTGTGTCTAGCGAACCCCGATCGCGATGAACTTGCGGACATGGGACACTTTTTAACCTATGCCACCAAACTGGTCAAAGTGCCGTTCATGCTTGATTCAACCGACCCTGCGGTGCTTGAACTTGGTCTCAAACACATGCAGGGCAAGGCGATTATTAATTCGATTAACTTAGAAGACGGCGAAAAACGCTTTCAGGAAGTATTGCTGCTGGTCAAAAATTATGGGGCAAGCGTCGTGGTCGGACTGATCGATGAAGTGGGAATGGCGGTGACACTGGAACGCAAGATGGAAGTGGCGCGGCGGTCTTATCAAATTTTAGTGGAACAATATGGGCTGGAACCTGGCGATATTCTATTTGATCCACTCGTATTTCCCGTTGGTACAGGGGATGTCAATTATTATGGTTCAGCCGCGGCAACGGTGGCCACGATTGCACAATTGAAAGCAGAATTCCCACAGAGTTCCACGGTGGTAGGGTTGAGCAATGTCTCGTTTGGGCTTCCGCCTGCAGGGCGTGAGGTGCTCAATTCTGTGTTTTTGTATCACGCGACCAAGGCTGGACTTGACTTTGCAATCGTCAACGCAGAAGGGTTGGAGCGTTATGCCAGCATCCCGGACACGGAGAAGGTATTGTCAGACAAGATTTTATTTGCCACAGATGAACAAACGGTGGCTGAATTTACGGCACACTTTCGCGCAAAAAAGGTCGATGTCGCACCGGTTGATCATGTTCAGCTGCCACTGTCGGAAAGACTTGCTAGGCATGTGATTGAAGGCAGCAAGGAAGGGCTCTTTGCAGATCTGGATGAAGCTCTCACATCCGATGCGCCGCTGGCTATCATCAATGGACCATTGATGACGGGAATGGCCGAGGTGGGACGGCTTTTTAATCGCAATGAATTGATTGTGGCAGAAGTGCTGCAAAGCGCGGAAGTGATGAAATCGGCGGTGGGGTACCTTGAACCGCACATGGAGAAGTCAGATGTGGCAAGCAAGAGCAAAATTTTGCTGGCAACAGTCAAAGGCGATGTGCATGATATCGGCAAAAACTTGGTGGATATAATCCTCTCCAATAACGGGTTTGAGGTGATCAATTTAGGAATTAAAGTGCCGCCAGATGAATTAATTCATGCCTATAACGAACATCAACCAGATGCAATTGGACTTTCCGGGTTGTTAGTCAAATCGGCACAACAGATGGTGATCACTGCCGCTGACTTGAAAACGGCAGGTATTGCTGTCCCACTATTGGTAGGTGGTGCAGCATTAACAAAAAAATTCACAGATACGAAAATCGCGGTGGCTTATGATGGGGCCGTGCTCTATGCCAAAGACGCGATGGATGGATTAGCGTTAGCTAACAAATTGGTATCGGGTGAACTGGTGAAAGCCGCACCGACTGCAGAGGCAATAATCAATACGAAGACACCACCAGCACCAACAGCAATTTGGCAGCCTACACGCGCGGATTCCAGCATTGCAACAACGGCACCGGTGATGGTTCCGACAGATTTGGATCGTCATATATTGCGAGACTATCCGATCGATCAGCTTGTTCCTTATTTGAATTGGCAAATGTTGCTTGGTAAACACCTTGGTTTGCGCGGCAATATCGAGAAAAAATTGCAAGAAAAAGATGAGCAGACGGTGATGTATCAGCAAATGATTTTTGCTTTGATTAAGCAAGCCAAAGCAGATGGTGTGTTAAAAGCGCAAGCTGTCTATCAGTTTTTCCCGGCCAAAGCGAATCAAAACGAGGTGCTGATTTACGCAGATTGGGAAGGGCAGGAAGTACGTGAACGAATTCTTTTCCCTAGGCAACAGAAGTCCCCTTATCTATGCCTATCCGATTTTTTGCGCCCGGTGGAGAGTGCGCAGATGGATTACACTGCGATGTTTGTTGTGACGACGGGGCAAAACATTCGCGCGTATGCGGAAAAGTTGAAAGCGGCTGGAAATTTCCTGCATTCTCACGCTGTTCAGGCGCTTGCGTTGGAATTGGCAGAGGCGTTTGCGGAACGACTGCATCAGTTGCTGCGCGATAGTTGGGGATTTAGTGATCCGTTAGAGTTGACCATGCGCGAACGGTTTCTTGCAAAATATCAAGGTATTCGCGTCTCTTTTGGGTATCCGGCATGTCCGAACCTCGATGATCAGGCGATTTTGTTTTCGCTTTTGCAACCACAGGGGATCGGGGTAGAATTGACAGACGGCTTTATGATGGAGCCAGAAGCTTCTGTGTCAGCGATGGTATTCTCCCATCCAGAGGCTAGGTACTTTAATGTGGCAGCAGGAAGTGAGGAGTGAAAATCAGGCATCCCAGAAGATGGGGTGCCTGATTGTTAGCGAGTGTATTGATAATATTGACATTCGATGCGGCCGTTGTAAAGCTTTCTGCGTTTGTCGGCAGGCTTGCCGAACCACTTTTCAAAGAGCGGTTGACCAGATAAGATAAACAGCGACCAGCCTGGGTGTTCCTGTCTCATTTGTCCGAGGGATCGATAAAGTTGGCGGATTTCTTTTTCTTCTCCCATGCGTTCACCATATGGTGGGTTGCCTATTAGGACGCCGCGCTCTTCTGTGATCTCGACGTTCTTAAACGCTGTACCGGAGATTTGCAGCAGGGAATCTACCCCGGCTCGTTTGGCATTATGCTTGGCCAATTCGATCGCCTTTGTATCAATATCTGATGCGTAAATTTGGCGAACATCTGTGAATGTCATCTTGTCGTTGGCTTCTTCACGCGCTTCGCGAAACAGTCGTTTGGGAATCCAGTCAAATTCTTCTGAGACAAATTCACGGTGGAGACCCGGTGCCATTTTTGCAGCGTACATGGCGGCTTCAATGGCGATGGTACCTGAGCCACAAAAGGGGTCTAACAATATTCTTTCCCCGCGCCAGCGACTGAGGATCACCAGCGCGGCAGCCAAGGTCTCTTTGATCGGGGCGGCACCCGCCTCAATGCGATAACCTCTTTTGTGCAGACCGGCTCCTGATGTGTCAAGCGTGATCGTCACCTTATCATTCATGAGGGCCACTTCAATCGGATACGTCGCGCCGTCTTCTTTAAACCAACTGGTCATGTACGTATCAGCTAGTTTACTGACGATGGCTTTCTTGACGATCGCTTGGCAGGCAGGGACACTGGAAAGTTGGGATTTGTGCGATCTGCCGGCAACTGGGAATCGCGCATCTTCGGACAGCCATTCATCCCATGGTAGTGCTTTTGTTCCCTCAAATAATTCATCAAAAGTGAGCGCAGTAAATTCACCAAGCACGAGTAGTATGCGGTCAGCCGTGCGAAACCAAAGGTTACTCTTGACTATTCCTTCGAGGTCTGTTTCGATTCGCACCCTGCCATTTTCCACTTGAACATTAGTGAAACCAAGGCTTTGTGCTTCGTGGGCAACCACCGATTCAAGGCCCAGTGGGGCAGTGGCGACGAGTGTATAGTTCATAATTGTTTCTCCTTTTTTAGTCCTTCATGCTATGATTAGTCCAAAGATCAGTCTAGGGGAAATAATACTTTTGTCAACTTTAGCATTTTAGTAAAAGCGGTCGGAGGTATGCGCAATTATGATTAATCAACAATTAATCGGCAAGTGGTCGACACCAGTAGAAAATTTAATTGAAAAAGGCGCGGTGCAAAAATTTGCGCAAGCCATTGGTGATGCCAATCCGCTATATGTAGATGAAGCCTATGCACAAGGTACACGCTATGGACGGTTGCTTGCGCCACCTACATTTTCGCGCACGTTTGATTATGGTGTGGTGGAGGGGCTGGTGGTGCCGACCGATGGTCTGATTCACGGGGAACAGCAGTTTCATTATGAGCGTCCGCTTTACGTGGGGGAAAGTTTTTGGTGTTCCTATCGGATTGCAGACACGTACACAAGGTCAGGGAGTCTCGGGAAAATGATTTTTCTCATTTATGAACAAAAAGGTGTCACTCCAAATGGAGATACAGTATTTACTTCGAAATCAACGGTGATTTTGACGCAAGGGAGTGGTACATAATTATGCGTTATCTTGTAGGCACCAAATTAGCAAAACTTGAAAAAGGACCAGTTACGCGCTTGGATTTAGTAAAATATGCGGGGGCATCGGGGGATTTTAACCCTATTCATACGATTGAAGAATTTGCTCAGTCAGCAGGTCTGAGCGGTGTGATCGCACATGGGATGCTATCGATGGCGTACGTGGGACAGATGATCACTGATTTTGCTGGACTTGATGCAGACCTCATTGATTTTGGCGTGCGTTTTCGTGCCATGGTCAGACCGGGTGATCAAGTGATTTGCGAGGGAACAGTCGCTAAAGTGGAAGAGCAAGCGGATGGAGAATATGTGTATCTGCAGGTCACTGCACAGACGCAGGAAGGTCAACTGGTCATCAAAGGCAATGCCACGCTGAAGTATTTTAACTGATCAAAAGGAGTGATAAGGTTGGGGATGAAACGTGCTTGGCTCGTGGTGGATATGACCAATGATTTTATCGCCGATGATGGTGCACTCACTTGCGGAAAGCCGGGACAAGTGGCTGTGAAGTCGCTCATTGAACAATTACAGGTAGCGTATCAAAATGGCGATTTGATTGTGTTTGCAAATGATGCGCATACACCAGATGATGCAGAGTTTGCGCTCTGGCCGGTGCATGCCGTGGCAGGCACTCATGGTGCCGCGTTGTATGGAGAATTGCAGGAATTTTTTACGGCTCATCAAGGGGAAAATGTCCGTTATTTACCAAAAACCAAATATGATGCTTTTTATTTAACTAATTTGGAAGCTCAATTGCGCGATGCGGGAGTAGAAGAAGTGGTGATAGCAGGTGTATGCACCTCGATCTGCTGCTATGCTACGGCAAGTGGCGCTTATTATCGGGGGTTTAACGTGCGCTTTGCGCCTGAGGGAATGGCTGATTTAACAGATGAGGCACATGATTTTGCGATCCGACAAATGCAAAATGTGCTAAAAGCACAAGCGATTTAGGAGTGGTGACGATGCTTAGAATCAAACGGGCGGCAACGCCTTTTGTTAGTGAATCTGAAGTTGCGAATCTGCGTCCATTTGTGCAGGTGGCTCATGATCTATTGCATGGGAAAAAGGGTGCGGGAAGTGAATTCTTGGGTTGGTTAGATTTGCCTGAACGGTTACATAATGAGGAATTTGAGCGTGTGAAACTGGCAGCGACACGCATCAGGGAACAATCTAACTTATTGGTCGTGATCGGCATCGGCGGTTCTTATCTGGGGGCGAAGGCAGCACTGCGGCTGTTGGAGCACTCGTTGCGCGATTTTTTACCACCGCACAAGCGACCGCTTCAGGTAGTATTTGCAGGCCATCACATGAGCGGCACGTATTTGTCCGAATTGCTTGAGATTCTAGATAATTACGAGGTCTCGCTAAACATCATTTCTAAATCTGGTACGACGACAGAACCAGCACTCGCTTTTCGCGTCTTGCGCAATTACATGGAGCATCGTTATGGCAATGAAGAGGCCGCACAACGGATCTATGCCACTACCGATGCGCATCAGGGAGCACTTTTGCAACTCGCAAAAGAAGCGGGGTATGAACGTTTCGTCATTCCTGATGACGTTGGCGGGCGCTACTCTGTGTTAACCCCGGTGGGGCTTTTACCGATTGCAGCAGCAGGGCATGACATTGACGCATTGGCGGCAGGTGCCGCGCGGGCACAGGCGGAATTAATGGAGACAGATGTACTGCTCAATCCCGCTTATCACTACGCCGCCATGCGCAAGATCATGTTGCAAAAAGGCAAGAGTGTCGAGTTGTTTGTCAACTACGAGCAAGGATTTCATGATTTTGGCGAGTGGTGGAAACAGTTATACGGAGAGTCGGAGGGTAAGAATCACACTGGGATTTTTCCGGCTGCTGCCGATTTTTCAACAGACCTTCACTCGCTCGGGCAGTTTGTGCAGGAAGGCTCAAGATTGCTTTTTGAAACGGTACTCAAGGTGAATGTCCCGCGCCAATCGATGACGATTGGCAAAGAAGAGACGGATGGTGACGGGCTAAACTACTTGGCTGGGCGGAGTTTCGCGTCAGTCAATGATACGGCGTTAGACGCGACGGTGCTCGCTCATACTGAGGGTGGTGTGCCCAATATCGTTTTTGAAGTGGACAAAATGGATGCAGAGGCTTTAGGCTATCTATTTTATTTTTTTGAGAAATCATGTGCGATCAGCGGATATCTTCTGGGTATTAACCCGTTTGACCAACCAGGCGTGGAGGCGTACAAAAAGAACATGTTCGCGCTCCTTGGGAAACCCGGTTACGAGGCACTACGCAACGAACTGCTGAAAAAGTAAAATATCTTCTCGGCATTTAAATGTTTGCATAGAGCGACCCTGCCATGTTGGAAAGCTGGCAGGGTCGCTCTATTGTTAGTTGTAAAAGTTTTGATAGTCTTCCCTGAGTGACCGTTTTAAAAATTTACCAACGGTGGTTTTGGGGATTGAATCAATAAACAACACATCATCGGGAATCCACCATTTTGCAAATTGCGGTGTTAAAAACTCCAAAATTTCTTCTTTTGTTACTTTACCTTTATAGGCCTCTTTTAAGACCACAAAAGCCAGTGGTCGTTCTTGCCATTTAGGGTGCGCGACACCAATGACAGCTGCCTCCAAAACAGCAGGGTGTGCCATCAATGTGTTCTCTAAGTCTACAGAAGAGATCCACTCTCCGCCACTTTTCACAAGGTCTTTGGTGCGATCGACAATGCGCACATAGCCTTCTTCATTGATGGTCGCGACATCTCCAGTGTGTAGCCATCCATCCGCAAATGCGCCTGCCGTTCGCTCATCTTTGTAATATTCACCTGCAATCCATGGGCCTCTAAATAAAAGTTCTCCCATTGATTTACCATCCCAAGCGACATCACCTTGTTCGTTGACGATTTTCATCTCTAGCCCGGGAACTAATAAGCCTTGAGTCGCGGCATAATCTAATTTTTCGTCATCACTCAACGTGTCTTCCAAATGCGGCTTGAGCCGACTAGCAAGCGCGAGCGGGGTGGTTTCCGTCATGCCATAGGCGTGTAAAATAGAGAGATTGTGGCGTTCTTTGAATGCTTTGATCATCCCCTTTGGTGCCGCAGCACCGCCACTGATCAATCCGCGAATGGAAGAGGTGTCGTATTTGCCAGGGGTGTGATCCAGAATCTGTAGCATTCCTAGCCAAATCGTGGGTACTCCAGCAGAAACGGTGACTTGTTCTTGTTCATACAACTCTAACAGTACTTGTGGGGTAGGGGCGGGTCCTGGCAACACTTGCTTGCTGCCATACAACGTACAAGAATAAGGAATACCCCACGCATTGACATGAAACATTGGTACAAATGGCAGGACGACGTCTCTTTCTGACAGCGCCAACGTGTCTGCAAGTCCACTAGCCATGGAATGGAGAAAGAGCGCTCGGTGGGTGTATACCACGCCTTTTGGATTACCTGTCGTCGCAGAGGTGTAACACATGCCGCAAGGATCATTTTCATTAATATCATCTGGCAGATTGAAGTCAGGATTGCTGTTGGCAAGCAATTCTTCATAGGAATATAACGGATGAACTGTGGTATCAGGCAATTCCTGCTGATTTTTGTTAGTCAACATGACAAAAGCCTTGATTGTCTTTAGCTGTGCTTGCACGCCTTCTACGATAGGCAGGAGACTTTCATCAAAAAGCAGCACTTTGTCTTGTGCATGATTAAGAATGTAGATAATGTGCTCGGGGGATAAGCGCATATTCACCGTATGAACAATGGCACCCATTACTGGCATCGCAAAATAGGCTTCGAGGTGACGATGGTCATTCCAGGCCAAAGTGGCCACCTTGTCCCCGCGCTCCACCCCTAAGTCAGTCATCGCACTAGCTAGCCTTAGTGTGCGGTCATACATGTCTTTGTACGTGTAACGAAAAATACCGTCTGACAGTCTGGAAACAATCTCGTTTTTAGGGTAGAAGTAACGTGCGCGCTTCAAAATGTGAGTAATGGTAAGTGGGGTGTCCATCATGTGCATACATTATTCCCTACTTTCATTATTTATTAATATGGTTGGTATCAATAGTTTAACTATATCATAAATGGTAGCGTTTACAATGAAAATGAGTAAACATTTCATGTGCAACAAAATAGATTGACGTACAACTTATTGGTCTATATAGTTAGTTTGTTGTAAGACATTATTGAAATCAAAAGGGGAGAATAGAAGGCACATGAAGACAAAATTTTCTTCTATTGCACTTTCTACTGTAGTTACTTTATCGGCTCTGGCATTGCCTGCGGTCAGTGCTGTGGCGGCACAAAAGCACACTGCAGCTATCGGTGCGCATTTTAAGGTAGGTTTGGTTACTGACACAGGTGGGTTGAACGATCATAGCTTTAACCATCTTGCGTATGTTGGTGTATTAGCTGCTAAAAAGAAATTTGGCATTCAATATAGTGTCGTCCAATCCCATCAATCATCAGATTACGTGCCAAATTTAACTACATTTGCCCAAGAAGGTTACAATGTAGTAATTGCCGTCGGCTATCTGATGGATCAGGCAGTGCAGACCGTTTCCAAAGAATATCCGAAAACCAAGTTTCTGATCATTGACGATGCGATCACAAATCGCAAAAATGTGATGTCCGCGATCTTTGACACGCAACAGTGTGGTTACTTGGTTGGTGTCATGTCGGGTCTGATGAACCAACAAAAGCACATCCCGCAAATCAACGGCAAAAATGTCGTAGGTGTCATTGGTGGACAAGACATTCCACCAGTGGAAAGCTATATGGCGGGTTTTGTCGCAGGCGTTAAAAAAGTCGATCCTAAGGCTACCGTCTTGACTGCGTTTGCCAACAGCTTCACTGATCCAGGGCTAGGCCAGCAGCAGGCATTATCACAGATTGCCCAAGGCGCAGATATCGTCTTTCAAGTAGCCGGGGGTACTGGTACAGGTGTTATCAATGCGGCGAAGCAAAAGAATGTCTTTGCGATCGGTGTGGACGCCAATCAAAACTACTTGGCTCCGAAAAACGTCATGACTTCTGCGCTTAAAGGTGTGGACGTAGCCACGGAAATTGCTATTTCTGATGCGCTGCATCATCATTTCAAGAGTGGAGTTGTGCACTTTAACCTCGCGAACAAA
>JAJZCJ010000302.1 GCA_021846145.1 Bacillota bacterium | reverse complement strand
CTCAATGTATGGACTTAAAATCATAGATTGTTGTTGTCGAATCAGTGGTCTCACCTGCTTCTCTGTGATGCCTTCATTATATAGAAAAAAGGCACAATCCATCAATTTCTTGAGAATTTGTGCCTTTTGAGCAATCAGAGGGACTTTTTCAGTGGCCTCCCCCTCACCCGGGATCATTTTTCTACCATTGAACAATACATTCGTATCGAGGATCCCGTATTTGTGATTGTCGATGCAAACTTTGCGCCTGAGCGTGAGGGATGGGAACGTTATCGCGATGAATTTGGCCAAACGGTCACGATTAATATGGAAGAGCATGATGTGGTCATCGTGGGGTATGGAGCCCATCACGTGTGGATCATCAATCCGCTCACGGGACAGGGCTATGAAGAAGTGTCGTTGGAAGAATTCAATGAAACGTGGCATCAATTCGGTAGCCAAGCGATCACGGTGGTACAACGAGCGAAATCTCGTGGCGGGCTGCCCAATCATGGAGGGGGATCGAATGTGTCCACGGTGACGGGTGCTGTTTATGGCATCACAGGGGTAAGGACCGATCGCGAATGGCCATGCCAGGGCGGGGTATTGTAGTGTCAAATCGCAGGATTTTTTTTGCGTCGTCGGGTTATGTGGAAAAGTTCGTATCAGCGGAGAGCAGGATCTTTTCATCGCCACCGATTCCCGACGTGGTAGCAAGGGTGCTAACCTTGTTTGCCAGTGCCGACACGGTAACGGTGGCGAAGCAAGCGTGGTTTACCAGTCATCGTGAAATGGTGGCGCACATGGCCACCATAAATGTATGTGCGTATGACATCGCCAACACCTTCAAACGTCACCATCATTCCCCCATGCCCTTAAGCTAGCAGCTGCAAAGAAACAAGCAGAGATTGAGGGGCAACTCTCAAAAGAGACGAAGTTACCCGCATCCCATAATCGCCGTAAATATGCTATTTGGCAATTAATAAATTACTTGCTAATGGCCGAATTTGAGCCAAACGGTTCCTGGATACTGAACAATTATGGATTTAGTAGTATATTAAATAAGAAAAATCCATATACACACGTCCCTTTATGCGCTCCGTCTCGATCGGTTCTTCGGCAGTTCCTTGATTGCCTCAATGTTTCCAGTCAGTCGCCGTAATCGGTGACAACTTAAAGAAAAAGATTTTGGACCCACACGGCCGGACGATCTAATGTCTTCATTTTACTTTTTTATAATTTATTAACATTTACAAGTTTTAGTCCTGTTAGTCGTGCTACTCGATGGTTTTGTGATAACCCAACTTTCGATTTCGAATCCGCCATCTCTTGCCACGCCTGATACCTTGTTTTTTCTCGGTCACTACAACCTTCGTTCCACAGTTCGGTGACTTCGCTGCAGGGGATCTGTGATGCGCAGCTTTTTGTAAATGTCTCTGTGCACCGCTTCTGGCTTCCCTGAAACACGGATGTGATGCACACGATCCTGATCGTCCGTGACGACCACCGTGCTGCGCTGGTGCGTGCCGAGTTCCTTACAGATGGTCTGCCATCGCCGCGTATCTTCATGTTCTCTTAATTGCCGCTCCACCACCGCCAGCAGATGATACGCCAGCACCGAGATGAACAGGTGGGCTTGTGTCCGCTCTGCGGTTTGGTGATAGACCGGCCGAATGCCAAGATCCGTCTTCAAGGCCCGAAACGCATCTTCCACCCGGTGCAGCGTCATGTAGAGTTGCCAAATCGCTGCACTGCTCAGCAAGGCATGCGAGCCATACGCTTCCATCACGTAACACCCCGTCAACGTGCTTCGCTCTTCCCGGATTGACCGTTTCGTCCATGCCACATCGGTCGCTCTGCGCCCGGATTCCTCCGCCACCACTTCCATGTCGTAATATCGGGCGATCGACGGATACTTTTCCTTCAACCGTCCCACCCGTTGCAAAATCTTTTGCACGAGCACGATAGTCCCTTTGCGGACAGCGGTCTGCAACCGCTCCACATCCTCCAGAAATCGCCCTTCTTTCAACTGATCCATCGCCCGTTCCTTCTGGGCTTTCCCTTCACTCAGACACAACACATGCGCGACGTCGTCGGCGACCATCACCTTGCGGGCATACACTGCTTCTTCTTTGCGTTCCCGATGGTCAATGCGCTCAAACGTCTCCCGCGCCTGTGCAAACTCTCGTTCATACGCCTTGTGTACGGGTCGGCGCTCCACCACAATGTAGGCGTATCCCTTTTCCTGCAATAACGTGACGTTTTCACGGGTGGCGATGCCCCGATCCATTATGAAGGTGATCGCACCCTGATCCAGCAATGTCTGATGCTGTGGTGCCAGTCGTATCACGATCTCCTCCAACGTCTCGGGCTCAGATTGGTTGCCTGCGTAAATTTCGCTCATTAAGGGGAACCCAAATTCGTCCACCAGCAACGCCAAGGTAATTAACGGGCAGTCCGTCCGTTTTTCTTTGGAGTGCCCCCGTTTGGCCAAGGTGTTCCCTGCGGCGCTTCCCTCCATGTACAGGTTGGTCAGATCGTACAGAAACAGCCTCGACGTCTGCTCAAACAGCGCGTCCTCTCGACTGCGCAAATTCGCTTCAAGCTCAGATTTGTGCTGGAGCAGCTTGTCTGCTATCTCGTAGATGGCATCCTTGCCGACTTGTCCGATATCCGCTTCCAACAACTCCACCAACGCAGTGTGTTCGCGCAACCATGACCATGTCGCTAGGTCACTGGACGGAGCCACCAAGCGGCCCACTACCACGGCTTCAGCCAGCGCACACTCCTTATGGGACCATCCGAGGGAGGCCAGAAACTCCGGCATTTTCAGCCGCTGCCACAGGGTGTGTCCGACGAGTTCTGGCCCCAGAGAACGAGACGCCATGGTCTCCACGCTCTGCAAGTCGACAGGTGTCCAGGTCTTATCGGTTCCACGTGCGTCTAGATCCTGTTTGCGCAGACTGCGAAAGTCGAAGTGTTGCATGGCTTGTTCGGCGGCCAGTGCGATGTGGGGTTCCTCTTCAAAGAGCGAAACCTGTCCCGCCAAGCGAGCCTCAAGCGCAGCGGCGAGTTTACGCCACTCCGATTGGGGAAGGGAGAGGGAACCGAGATCCATCACGACCCGCTGGCGAGGTCCCGCCGCTGACCGGTAGGACTCCACCAGTTTGTGACAGGTGTAAACGGCATCCGTTTTTCGATTTTTGGTCCGATTCTCACGAATAAACATAGGAAGAGCATGGCACAAGCACGGGAGAAAGTCAAGCATTTTCTAACTGGAAATAGAATTAGGTCACTACAATGGCGAAAACGAACGGTGTCATGCGGGTTCGTGAGCCTTTTTCGGTCATAATTCTCCTATCATATGGATAAACGGCGACTGGAAAATCGAAACTCGGGATAACGATAGTTGGGAAATGTACAGAAAGGCGGAATACTTTAATAGCAAAATTTTACATATACTTTTGTAAGTTTATCAACATTATCAAGTGATCTCCCACAAGAGCAACAGGGGGTATACGATGTCGTGGTAATGGCCATGGTGTAACCGCAACGGCTCTGCCATATGGTAAAGATCAAAGACGTCCATTGTGATGTGGGGTTTCGGGTTTTGGTCAATCATTCACATTTTCTGTCTGATCTAGTAAGGTATGAGTGCGAACTATCAAATTTTGCTTTTAATTCACGACTTGTCTATAAAATTGCAGAGTTTGCTAGTATAATAAGTGTGTAAAAGCATCGTTTAAAAAATGCGTTTTCTTTACATGTCTCAACCCATTTTTAAAAAAGTGGAATGTACGTCA
>JAJZCJ010000301.1 GCA_021846145.1 Bacillota bacterium | reverse complement strand
AATTTGACGCCGAGCTGACATTACAGCAAATTCTATCTCTGTCTCCTCTTTGAAAAAACGATCGGGATCATCTATCGGTTGTTCGCGCTTCTTTCTTTCTATATAGAGTCGGCGAATGGCAATATCTTCACGCGCCTGTTTTAACGCCTCGATCATGCTAGTTATTTGCGAAAGTAACGCGTTGGCCTCGCTCACTGTATAGTATCGTTTGTTCATTGGTTCGCTCCTCTTTTAGGGCTGTCCATGTAATTCTAGTATACGAAACCAGATGCATTTATGCCAGTTGACTTGTTTGCGCTATACTAGTACGAAATAGGGGTGGGGATGAACATGAGTGATGAAGCGTCATTGACGATCACCAGCGTTCCTGGTATATGGGTAGGTCAAGTAGAGGATGACGAGGCAGGGACAGGTTGTACTGTCATTGTGGCGAAAAATGGAGCCGTCGGCGGCGTAGATGTGCGTGGCTCGGCACCTGGGACGAGGGAGACTGATTTGCTCAACCCAGTGCATACGGTGGATCGGGTACATGCGGTCGTACTGGCAGGCGGAAGTGCCTATGGATTAGCGGCAGCAAGTGGCGCGATGCAGGCGTTAGAGGAGATGGACATAGGACTCGACGTGGGGGTTGCTAAAGTACCGATTGTTCCGGCGGCGGTACTTTTTGATTTAGCTTACAAATCAGCGACCATCCGACCTGATGAGGCCATGGGCTATGCGGCAGCAAAGTTAGCTACGGCAGCGCCAGTACAAGAAGGAAGTGTTGGCGCTGGGTGTGGGGCGACAGTAGGCAAACTGTTAGGAATGGAACGGGCGAGCAAAGGGGGAATCGGTTCGTTTGCGATTGCCTTAGGTGATCTGGTCGTGGGAGCCATTGTGGCTGTCAATGCGCTAGGCGAAGTGGTGAATCCTGATAATGGTGAAATTTTGGCAGGCATTCGCAATGACGCGACGGAGGGGTCACTGTCACAACCTGCATTCGTGTCGAGTTTGGACGTGCTTTTCATGGAACAAATTGATTCTTTTTTTCATCAAAATACGACCATTGGCTGCATTGCCACGAATGCCAAATTGAGCAAAGCGGAAGTCAATAAAGTGGCGCAGATGGCGCACGATGGATTGGCAAAAACGATTCGTCCTGTGCATACCCCATTTGACGGCGATACCCTCTTTGCTCTGTCAACAGGGGATGTACAAAGTCGCGTGGAAGTAGTGGGGGCACTGGCTGTAGAGGTCATTGTACAATCGGTGATTCGCGCGGTAAAATAGCGATTACAATGGCTCATGGAGAGTGGAACGACAATCTGACGGTGGTGTAGAGTTGTCCAGTGTGCTACGAAAATGGCATGGATTTGTTATTGCCTTATATCGCATTACGCCGCAATTTATTTCGAAATGGGCAGTTTTTTGGTTGAAACCTAAATATGTGATTGCAGTGGTGGCGCTCGTGGCAGATGATGCTGGGCGTCTGCTTGTGCTTCATCATACGTATGGCAAAAGATACTTCTGGCGTTGTCCTGGGGGCATCAAAGAGCGTCACGAACATCCCTTCATCACAGCCGAAAGAGAATTGCGTGAAGAGGCTAACATGGTGGTGAAAGCCAAAAAAATAATTGCAGTAGTGGAAACATGGTCGACGTTTGATATCGCTGTGTACTGTGAACTAGTAGAAGAGTTGCCGTTTCAGATTAATCCAGAGGTGGATGCATTGATGTGGGTCAATCCCGTCGCACCAGAGGTGATGATTCCACCAGAGCAAGAACAATTGATCAAAACGTTGCAGGAGATGATGAAGTGAATCGCATACCGCTTTCAGAGCAGCCGTTGATTCTTGTCTATCACGAAAGACAAGCGCAAAGATACGCGCAGGCAGTCGCTAATCTAGGATTTGGGCGCGTCGTGTACGCAAGTGATGAACAGTCTGCGTTAGAATGGCTCGATTCAGTAGAAATTCTTTTTGCATGGAAGTTTCCTGTGCATTTGTACATACAGGCACCCCATTTACATTGGGTACAATGGATGGGAGCAGGCGTTGAGGATGTTGCGGGAGTCTTGCCAGAATCAGTAAAGCTAACGAGAATTGTCGGTCAGTTCGGAAACGTGATGGCAGAGTATGTGTTTACTTGGTTGTTGCACGAGTATCAAGGCGTAGATCGTTTTTTGTTGGCAAAAGCGAATCATGCATGGAAGCCTCATAGACTTGAGTCTCTCGCTGGAAAAACACTAGGGGTGGCAGGGTTAGGTTCTATCGGAAAGGAAATTGTGCGCCTGGGCCAGGCTTTTGGGATGAAGGTGGTGGGACTTAGCCGGACTGGAGCCAATCAACACTTGGTCGATCAGCATTTTTACCCTGAGCAATGGCTCGCATTTGCAGAACAAGTGGATGTGTTAGTGGTGATTTTACCGCATACGGCAGAAACAGAAAAAATCGTTAACGAAAGTGTCTTGTCGGCCATGCCAGCGTCGTCTATTTTAGTGAATATTGGTCGAGGCAAGACGGTTGATGAACAGGCATTGATCACGCATTTGCAATCAAACATGTTGCGGGCCGCTATTCTTGATGTCTTTGCCGAGGAGCCATTACCGCTCGACCACCCTTTTTGGGATATGCCAAATGTCTATCTCACGCCCCATAATTCAGGACCTAGTCTCATTCAGGATGTGAGTCAATTTTTTTCCGACAATTATCTCCGCTATGTTAATTCACAGCCTCTCCTCGGTGAGGTGAGTAGAGACCGAGGATATTAAAAATTTGAATGCTTGAATAGATTTACCGCTATTTCGTGCAATATAGCCCCAAGGGGGCGTGAACATGATGGCGGGATTTCTATCTATACTGCCTTTGCTGGTGGTAATTTTGGTCTCTCTCTGGACCAAACAAGTGCTTGTTGGTTTGGGCATTGGAGTAATACTTGGCGCTTGGTTGATCACGCCAGGGATCATGCCAACGCTCGATACACTGCTTAATTATCTCTACCAAGAATTATTAATACCTGGGAACTTACATCTGCTTGTTTTTTTATATTTGTTTGGCGCATTTATTGGGCTATTACGGGCTTCAGGTGGGATTCAAGGGTTTATCCAATGGTTAGAACCGTGGACGCGCACGAGAAGGCGTGCGTATGGGGTTTTGTGGCTGTCGTCGTTGTGGACAGCCATGGCACCTGATTTTCGCATTATGGCCATTGGTCCGCTCTTAACGCAGGGGTTAACTAAAGATCCCAAGGATCTCATTAAATCAGGGATGGTATTAACCGCAACGGCTACGCCGCTTGCTACACTTATGCCAATTGGTACTATTTTCGTTGGCTACATGGTGGGGCTATGTGCCGTAGCTGCAAAGTCGGTGCATTATTCAGGGTCAGCATACTCGTTATTTCTAGCAACTATTCCGTTTAATTTTTTTTCATGGGCAATCCTTCTGTGGGCGGCTTGGCAAAGCTTTTTTTATCGTCAAAAGAAAACAGATCAGCAGCAAACGTCGGCTCTGCGGGTAGATCAACTTGCGCTCAATGGGGAGTGGGGAGCGATTAGCTCAGGTGGAGCAGGGGAGTATCAGATGAATGTAAAGGCCAAGCAAAATTCCGCTGAGCCTAGTCCACATGTGCTGCATTTTGTAATTCCTATGCTCATGTTGTGGGCGTTGACATTATTATTTACATACATCAGTGGCATCCACTTCTCGTGGAATCCTCTCGTTGCACTGTTGCATGCAGATGCAAGTAAGGCCATGATGCAGGCACTTATTGTTACGTTAGTAGTGACCATTGTGTTCTTACTCATTCGCAATGAATTCATCGGT
>JAJZCJ010000300.1 GCA_021846145.1 Bacillota bacterium | reverse complement strand
GAATTTTACGCAGGCATTGTATGATGCGCGAGAATTAGCCATGGAACGCATGCAAATGGAAGCCCATGCAGTACACGCAGAAGGGATCGTCGGTGTGCAACTGCATGAAAAAAGTCATGGCTGGGGAAGTCACGTGATTGAATTTTTTTCCGTGGGGACATCAGTTGTATCTATTTCAAAAGACCATACGATTGCGACACCACAATTGGTGTTATCACTCAACGATTAAGGAGAGCGGGCCGTGGGAATCTTCAAGCGAGCGTCGAAAATTGCAGAGAGTTATGTAAATGATGCAAAGAACAATGCGCAAGTCGATGACCCATCTCAGATTTTGAAAGACATGTTGGTGCAGGCTGGGGAAGTCAAACGCATGGCAGGCGAACTGGAGTTTGCACTGGAAGGCATGAAGGCTGATGAACAAAGTGTGCGCGAAAAGGCAGATCAGGCGTACAAGGATGCTGGTATTGCATTGGAAGAAGGCAATGAGGAACGGGCACGAGAACAACTTGTAAGACGAAATCGTTTTTTAAGTAAGTCGACAAGTTTGCAAGCGCAAGCTGTCATTTATCACAATAAGCTGGTTGATTTGAGAGTGGCACTCGATGATTTGCGCGAGCAGATTGATGATTTTAAAATGGAACGCAGAGAGGTAGAGGCGCGACTTGCCTCGGCATCTGCGAAGTTAGCACTAAAAAAAGCGAAGGATTCCATGGAGTCGGCGTCCGCCATGACCCTAGAGGCGTTGAAGGCAGAAGCGAGGCAACAGGAAGCGATGGTCGATTTGCATTCGGACATTGATGAGGAACTCGCCAAATTAATGAGTAAAGAATAGGAGTTGCTTCATGGCAGTGATTGTGCAGAAATTCGGTGGAACTTCAGTGGGTTCCGTGGAGCGTATTGAAAAGGTGGCAGATCGTGTAGCAAACAGTTACGCGAAGGGTCATCAGGTAACGGTGGTGGTTTCAGCAATGGGACATACCACCGATGAACTGGTGGATCTTGCAAATGCCATCGACAACGAACCGGATCGTCGGGAAATGGATGTGTTGTTATCCACAGGGGAACAGGTAACCATTGCGCTGCTCGCGATGGCACTGCGTAAACGCGGACTACAAGCCGCGTCCTTTACCGGTTGGCAGGCAGGAATACAGACAGAAGCAGTACATGGCGCAGCGAGAATTCACGATATTAATCCCCAACCACTTCGAGATTTTCTCGATCAAGGTGGGATCCCTGTTGTCGCAGGCTTTCAAGGCATTGCAAATGGGGCGATCACCACACTGGGACGGGGCGGTTCAGACACGACAGCCGTAGCGGTGGCTGCGGCGATAAAAGCTGATTTGTGTGAAATTTATACTGATGTGGAAGGCGTCTATACGGCAGATCCTCGATATATTAAAGATGCACATAAGTTACCTGTCATCAGTTATGAAGAGATGCTGGAATTAGCGAATTTGGGTTCACAGGTGTTGCATCCACGAGCAGTGGAAACAGCCAAAAAACATGGAGTGGCTTTGGTCGTGAGATCAACATTTAGCCAAAATGAAGGAACGGTGATTAAGGATATGACAACAATGGAAAGTGAACGTGTGGTGACTGGTGTCGCTTTTGAAAAAGAGATCGCTCGTGTCGCATTGCTTGGTATTCCGCTGCATACGCCTCAACTGTCACATATATTTGCGGCGCTTGCACAGGAACGGGTCAACGTGGATGTGATTGTGCAAAGTGTGGTGCGCGAAGGCGAGGTCGATGTGTCTTTTACGATTTTGGAGGAGGACGTGGAGAGGGCGCTCGAAGTGTGTGAAGGGCTGGTCGAGGTGACCCAGCATAAAAGTATTTTTCATGAAAAGGGGCTTGCCAAAATCTCTATTGTCGGTGCAGGTATGATTAGCAATCCTGGTGTCGCGGCGATGATGTTTACTGCGCTTGAATCGTCAGGGGCGCATGTGAAAATGGTCAGTACTTC
This sequence comes from Bacillota bacterium, assembly GCA_021846145.1. Next base: position 1,852 of record JAJZCJ010000300.1, on the reverse strand, counting down.
AGAAATCAAGGTATCTTGTGTCGTGGAGCAGGCATATTTGCAGGCAGGGCTGGAAAAGGTACACGACACTTTTAATTTGGGACAGTAACAGGTGCTAAATACGGGGAGAGGGCATTCCAAAACGCTGAATTTTCTCCTCCTAGATACCATGCGGCATAGCCTTTGAGTCCGTAAGTGGGTACGATTTTTGCAAGCGTAGCTAGGCTTTGTCCGCTTGCAAAATAGACGGTATGAAGCTGACCTGATGAATCGGTGTACGTGAAGTGTGAGCTGGCGGTGGCTGCGTCCCACTGGATGGGAACTTGATGAGCTTGTGCCAAGGAATACGCCGTCGCCATGTCAACTTGTGTACCCGATCCGCTTGACCAATCATACCCATAGTCGGCAAGGCCGAGCAGAATCTTGTGTGGTGGGATCACTTGCGCCGCATATTGAACGGTGCGCACCACATTGGACAGGTTGGCAATTGGTCCAGGGCTGCTGCCAAGAGTGTGCTCGTCGTAAGTGATCAACATCACGAGGTCTGCCGCCTGACCTAGCGCCTTGTAATTGTAGGCGGTCTGGGGAGTATCTGACTGCTGTTCTGGCAGGCACACCATCAACTTCATGCCAGTGCCGGTGAGATCTTGGTGCAGCGTGTTGACAAAGGAAGTGAGCGCCGCCCGATCACTAATCCAGATGTTTTCATAATCAACCGTGATACCTGCAAGGTGTTCGGACTTGGCTACTTGTACCACCTCGTTTGCCAACCCAGAACTTTGTGTAGGATCACTCAGCAACTGGTGGATAATTTGTGGGTTGGATGTGTCTGTCTTGTAGTCGTAGTTGGACAGTACCATATACGGACTCATGCCGTCGGCTGCGGCCATGCTGATTTCAGTGGGTACGTCTGAACCTGCGGAAAGTGGCGTAAAGATATACTGGGTGGTATCGATTTTTTCTCTGATCGAGGCAACCGTTGACGTCGTATCTGCGATTAATGGAAAATCCGTGAAAGCGATGCCGCTGATTTGACCGATGTGCTGACTGAAGTCATTTTCCTGAGTAGCAATGTCTGGTTGGCTTGTGCGCAGGAAATACAACTGGGCAGGGCTTGATTTAGGCGCTGGTGGGGTGAGCCACTTGCTTGAGGTAGGTGGATTTTTCATGACTTGATTAGCATGGCTGATCATTTTGGCAAAATCTGCGCGCGTCATGAGTGCATCGGGCTGAAATTGGCTGCCATTTGCTGAGGTCATGATACCCATGGCAAGCATACTATTTACATACATTTGCGCGGACACCGGAATTTTCGATATGTCGGTTAACGGGAATGGACGGATATAATCAAATTGATTGATCCCATATTCTTTAGCTAAAAAAAGCGCCATGAATAGTCGCGTGGCTGGAGCTTGAAAAGAAGGGATATTCAGGTTGTCCAACAGGCCGTGTGCGGCGGCGTAGCTCACATACGGAGCCACATCCGAATCTGGGGCTTTGCCGTTACGTGCTCGAATCAAGGTGGTCGTGTGCGCAATGATTCCGGAACGATAAGACAACGCCATCGCAATGGCGTCCTCATAAGTGATTGGCATTGTCGGTTGGTACGTAGCATCTACGCTGTTGGGAGGAAGGTTTTTTAGCATAGTAAGCGCGGAAGCTTGCTCGTTACTTTTTAGTAGTAATTGCAGATAATTTCTCGCTTTTGCAAATTCCCTGACTTGACTGTTGCCATAGCAATTAGCAAGGCCCCAGATCGCGTGGGGATTATTGGGACTGAGACGCAATTGGTGTTGAAAAGCAACGATGGCGTTTGCATATTGTTGTTGTTGGTAATAAGCCCATCCGATCATATTCCATAACGTATTGTCTT
>JAJZCJ010000299.1 GCA_021846145.1 Bacillota bacterium | reverse complement strand
GTACGCGGTATAAAAAGGGCAACTCCAGCCAATTAGCATGCTCCGCCACTGTTTCATTGGCGGCCAGCATAAATTCTTCAATGATCTGCTCGGCGATGCTGCGCTCCCGTTGCACCAATTTTAGCGGCTTCCCCTGCTCGTCCACCACGACTTTCGTTTCCGTAAAATTAAAGTCGATCGCCCCGCGCTCTTCGCGCTTTTTGCGTAGCCCCAGCGCTAATTCTTCAAATAGTTTGAAAAAAGGAATCAGTTCCTGATACCGCGTTAACACTTCTTCATTCGCTTCTGTGAGGATGTCTCGCACCTCGCGGTACGTCATGCGCTCTTTGGTCTTAATGACCGACGGATACAAGCGATAAGACTTACGCTCAAAATGCTCGTCAAATTCCATTTCACAGGTGAGCGTCAAGCGATTTACCCGTGGATTCAACGAGCAGATGCCATTAGACAGACGCGGCGGCAGCATGGGAATCACGCGATCCACTAGGTATACGCTTGTCCCACGGCGCAGTGCCTCGCGATCAAGCAGGCTGCCTTCATGCACATAATAAGACACATCCGCAATGTGCACACCAAGCAAGTAGCGCCCATTCTCCAGTCTTTTCACGTGTACCGCATCATCTAGGTCTTTTGCGTCCTCCCCGTCGATCGTCACGATCGTTTCCTCGCGCAGGTCGATCCGCTCAGCAATTTCTGCTTCGCTGACCTCATGGGAAATTTCCTCCGCCGCACGCAGCACCTCATCTGGAAAGTGTTCGGGAAGTCCGTATTTGCGAACGACAGACAAAATATCCACGCCAGGATCATGAGGAAATCCCAGTATTTCTACTACCTTCCCCGTCATTCCTTGATGACGACTTGGATAGTTAAGGATGTCCACGACAACTTTTTGCCCGTCCACCGCATCTCCAAACGCATCGAGCGGGATAAAAATTTCTTGTGGCAAGTGCTTGTCGTCCGGTTTGACAAAACCATAAGTTCCATAAGTGGACAATACCCCGACTACTGAGGTGCGTGATCGCTTCAGAACGCGGATCACTTCCCCCTCCGGCCTCTCCCCCCCTGATTTTGAATTGGGACGGACAATCACACGATCCCCATCAAGCGCGCCACCCATATCAGTCGGACTAATGAAATAATCTGCCCCCCCTTTTTCCGGGACAACAAAGCCAAACCCTTTCGCCTTTACTTCAAGGCGTCCCACCACCAAATTCATGCGTTCTAGCGTGCCGTAGCGCTTGGTGCGCGTTCGCACCACTTCCCCTTCTGCTTCTAGTTGCACTAACAACGATTGCAACATCGAGGCAGCTTCCGGCTGATCTTGATTCAATGCTTGGAGAAGCTCTTCCAGGGTGAGAGGCTTGTAGGTGGCCTCCCGAATTAGTTCAAGCAGCGTATCTCTGTTAATCACCATCGTTACTTCCTTTCGATCTCCCGCACAAACGAGAGGATATCGGCAAATACCTGAGCCCGATCCACATCCACCGGTAAAATATGCCCGGAATTTGCGTACCATTTTAAGTATTTCTTTGTACTGCTAATTTGATCATAAATATATGTGGCACTCTTGGGCCGCACCGTGATGTCTTTTTTAGATTGTTGGATGAGTGTCGGAATCACCACACGAGGAAGTTCCGCTTTGACCCCTTCAATCAGCCTGCGTAGCCCTTTGACCGCCTTGAGTGGCGTGTCATTGTAGCCACCAAGAAACTCCTGCACTTGCGGATTTCGTGGACCCTTTCCCTTTTGCACAGGCATCGCCCAAGCAAGGTAGGGTGCGATTATTGTCAGTGGATTCGTTAAATAGATTGGTGTACAAATGCTCACTACTCCCAGCGTCGCATTGCGATTAGCAAGATGAAATGCGATCAACCCACCCATCGAATGGCCGATCACCACCACCTGCTTGACGTCTTTTGCGAGCGCCAAGTAAGCATCGTGAGCAGATTGCAGCCAGTCTATCTCTGTCGTCACCATCATGTCTTCCACACTAGTGCAGTGTCCCGCGAGCACAGGAATTTCCACTGCGTAACCATTTGCACCCAAAAATTCTCCGAGTGGTCGCAATTCACCTGGGGAACCTGTAAACCCATGAATCATCAGCACACCTGTTTCACCACTCCGATGCGAAAAAGGCAACTTATTGCGCCCATGAATTACATCTCCTGCCAAATCCGCACCCCCGTTAACACACAACACGTTTTTTATACACAAAAAGTGCCGCCAGTTGCGACACTCTCCGTATACCCCGCCATTTATTGCCATCACGGCTTATCTCATTGCCTAATCTATCCGCAGATTTATTACGGATGCGTAACCAGCCATGCAATCGCAAGTGCCACGATATAAAAGAGAACGCCTACCACCGAAGTGACCCTAGCTAACATGGGATCCGTTCCTTGATTGCGACGAGACGCACCGACTTCATTACCTCCGCCGGTAATTGCGCCCAGACCGCCACTGCGTCCTGACTGGAGCAATACTACCGCGATGAGAAGGACGCTGAGGATCACCAAAATGATCTTTCCTGCAGTTAACACCCCTCATCACCTCCCTATATATTCTTGGAAATTGTATCACAATTAACTTAGGTATGGCAATGTATACTACCGATACCCTAACTCACGAGCTCTCACCCATGGAAACAACGCAATCACTACAGCGGTCACCAACAATCCCACCAACACCGTGGAGAACCCCATAGTCAGCCCCCACATATCACTAGCGCGTCCGATCACCCATGACGAGAGCGTCGCACCGAGCCCCGCACAGGCAAACAAGAAGCCGAGCACCGTCCCTGTGCGCTGCGTGTAATTCTCTGCTGCAATCGATGAAATAGTAGGAAAAATAATTCCGAAAAATAAACCAGCAGCAATCAGCAAATAGGACCAACGACCAGGCATCCACAATCCCAAACCGGTCAACAATAGTGCAATGACTGCAGAAATCACCACTGACCGTTCGCTACCCACTTTATGCACAAATAAACTCCCTGCAAAGCGGCCAATTGTATACAGTAAGTAAAACCCTGTCAAAAACGCCGCACCTTCATTGGCACTCATGTGCCGCGTATCATGCAACAATGTCGGTAACCAGTTAGAAAAACCAACTTCTGCTACCACGTAGACCGTAATGCCAATCAACAATAGATACAGTGAAGTCCGGCGGATCAGTTCGCGCACCGTGGACTCAGCAGCCATTTTCACCGCGGCGACTTCAGGCACTTCGACTGGCCCCAAAGCGGGCAAAGCTGCCACCGACTGCCCCTCATCCGTGTCCACAGCGTGCCCAGATATTGAACGTTTATTCGGATAGTGCAAAAACAACGTAACAACGAGCACCAGCACTAATAAAATGGCCACGCCGATATAAGGTAGTTTCCACGATTTCCACGCTTCTAGCGCATAGCCCGCTACCAGTGGTGAAAACGTCGCTCCAATGCCATATGTCGCATGTAAAATGTTAAAAAATCGCGATTGCGCGTCATTTGCCGCAAACGGCACAATGCTATTCGTGCCAATTTCCATCATTCCGTTACCAAGTCCGCTGAGCAAGAAACTGGCAGACAGCAACACAAACCCACTAGAGAGTATCGTTCCGCCGACACCCGCGAGAATCAACACATTGCCAAGTAACAGTGTTCCTTTTAGTCCCCAGCGATCCACCAAAAATCCACTAACAAAACTAGAAATCAAGTACCCCGAAGACGAGGCAGACAGTAAAATACCTAGTGCCGTAAAATCTAATCCAAAATCATGCAAAAGAGTAGGCGCGACGACACCACGGATCATGTCGAGCGCGCCAAACAGCAGCATCGCGATCATTGCTAGCACAAACTCTGGTGCAT
>JAJZCJ010000015.1 GCA_021846145.1 Bacillota bacterium | reverse complement strand
AAAGTAAACACGTCCGACTGAGGCACAAATGCGCCCCAAAAGGGTCTTTGTAGGGCCTTTGTGATGTCTCGGTATCCACAAAATTAAGGACAGCGAAAAAGGCTCATATTGTTTTTCGCTTGACCGATTTACAAAATGACCAACGTAGTTTAAGAACCGCTATTGTAACTAAAAAGGGAATCATTACGTCGGCATACGTGGTGATAGTTCCATTTGGTATAAACCCTTCATATGTAAATTATTTATTTCGTGCATATGACATTATAAAAGTATTTTACTCAATGGGTGGCGGTTTGAGGCAATCTATGAAGTTTTCTGATTTAAAAAGGTTGCCGTTACTTGTTCCCAGTGTCAATGAACAAATTTCAATTGCCACCTTCCTAGACCGTGAAACAGCGAAGATTGACTCACTCGTGAAGGAGCAGGAGAAGCTCATCATTTTACTCAAGGAAAAGCGCCAAGCCGTCATATCTCATGCTGTTACCAAGGGGCTTGATCCTAATGTGCCGATGAAGGACTCGGGTATCGAGTGGTTGGGGGAAGTTCCAGAGCATTGGTCTATCCTACCTATCAAATATGTGGCCAATATTGGTAATGGTTCAACCCCAAATAAAGATGAGGGTCGGTATTGGGAAAACGGGACTTTCCCTTGGCTAACAAGTGGATGCGTCAATCACGATGAAGTAGAGAGTGCAGAACAGTATGTAACCGAAGCTGCATTACGAGAGTGTCATTTACCGATCATCACTCCCCCCGCCGTGTTGGTCGGTATTACTGGACAAGGCAAAACTCGTGGAATGGTTGCTACTCTGAAAATCAAGGCCACAATTAATCAGCACATCGCTTTCCTCAAGCCCGCCTCCGAGAGCGTCCGCGTTGAGTTTTTGCACAAGTTCCTTGATGCATCATACGAATGGCTGCGCTTTGATAGTGAAGGGGGCGGAAGTACAAAAGGTGCGATTACATGTGAACAGTTAGCCAATACTAAAATTACCTTACCTCCCTTAACTGAACAGGAATCCATTCTCGACTACATTCGTCTCCAGAATGAATGGATAAATCAATTGCAATCGGAGATCCGCCGTAGCGTCGACCTACTAAAAGAGCGCCGCAGTGCTCTTATTTCGGCTACCGTCACAGGAAAAATCGATGTCCGCGGACTCGTCAATGAGGAGGTCATCGCATGAGCCTTCATAAAGAAATCGAATTCGAGAACGACATATGCAACTATCTTTCTGCCCATGATTGGTACTATGACCAGGGGGATGCGCAGTCATATGATCGCGTGCGTGCCCTCTTCCCTGAGGATGTCATCGCATGGATCGAATCTACGCAACCGAAGGCGTGGGAGTCGATTGTCAAAAACCACGGAGCGTCTGCTCAAAATGTGTTGCTGGATCGCATACGTAAGCAAATGGATGATCGCGGTACGCTGGAAGTGCTGCGCCACGGGATTGAAATGCTCGGATTAAAGCAACCTCTCCAACTGGCTCAATTCAAACCTGCGCTGGCGATGAATCCGGACTTGATGACGAGATATGCCGCAAATCGTTTGCGAGTCATCCGGCAAGTTCATTACTCAGTACATAATGAAAATTCTATTGATCTTGTCCTGTTTCTTAATGGAATTCCTGTAGCGACGGTGGAACTGAAAAGCGACTATACGCAAAGCGTGGAGGATGCGGTGGATCAATACCGCTTTGATCGTGATCCGCATCCTAAAAGAAAATCTGCTGAAACGCTGTTAGACTTCCCACTCGGGGCTTTAGTTCACTTCGCCGTGAGTAATACGGAAGTGCACATGACAACTAAGTTGCAAGGTGCATCAACAACCTTCCTTCCATTCAACAAAGGGGATCATGGCGCGGCAGGAAATCCGGTGAACGAAAACGGCCATCGTACTGCTTACCTATGGGAACAGGTATGGGCACGGGAAAGTTGGCTCGAAATCATCGGGAGATACCTAGTCACCAAGCGCGACAAAAAAAAGCAAATTACCTCCATCATCTTTCCTCGCTATCATCAACTGGATGCCACACGGAAATTAGTCGCCACGATTCTTCAAGAAGGGCCGGGGCATAAATATCTCATCCAACACTCGGCGGGATCAGGGAAGACGAACTCCATCGCGTGGACGGCGCACTTTCTCGCAGATCTCCATGATGCGGATCATCGCAAGATGTTTGACTCTGTGCTCGTGGTGAGTGATCGCAACGTGCTTGACGCTCAGTTGCAGGAAGCCATTTTCGATTTCGAGCGCACAACCGGTGTCGTCGCCACGATCAAAGGGGAGTCACAAAGTAAGAGCGGTGAATTGGCTACAGCTCTCTCCGGCGGGAAGAAGATCGTAGTGTGTACGATTCAAACGTTCCCGTTTGCCCTTAAAGCGGTACAGGACTTAGCGGCTACACAAGGGAAAAGCTTTGCGGTGATTGCAGACGAGGCGCATAGTTCACAAACGGGAGAAGCCGCGTCCCGCTTAAAACAGGTGCTTTCCGTTGAGGAACAAAAAGAACTGGCGGATGGCGGCGAGATCAATACGGAAGACGTGCTTGCGGCGTATATGGCGGCGAAAGCGAATACCTCCGGCATTACCTATGTAGCGTTTACCGCGACACCCAAATCGAAAACGCTGGAACTCTTCGGGAGACGCCCAAATCCCGAACTGCCAGCAGGAGAAGGCAATGTACCGGAGCCTTTTCATGTATACAGCATGCGACAAGCGATTGAGGAAGAATTTATCCTGGATGTCCTGAGAAACTACACGCCGTATAGCCTCGCGTTCAAGCTGGCCAGTGAAGGCCGAGAGCTTGACGAAACCGAAGTCGAACGAAGCGAAGCCTTGAAGGGCATCATGCGGTGGGTGCGGCTGCATCCGTACAATATCGCGCAAAAGGTGCAGATCATCGTTGAACACTTCCGCGAGAACGTTGCGCCGCTCCTCAATGGTCATGCGAAAGCGATGGTGGTTGTGGCAAGTCGGATTGAAGCCGTGCGGTGGCAACTGACGATTGAGAAATACATTAAGGATCAGCGCTATGAGATCGGAACGCTGGTTGCCTTCTCTGGCGAAGTGAATGATCCAGAATCCGGCGCTGAACCCTTTACGGAGAATAGTAAGCTACTAAACCCGAACCTGCGCGGCAGGGATATGCGAGAAGCGTTCAATACGGACGAGTATCAGATCCTGCTCGTTGCAAATAAGTTTCAGACGGGATTTGACCAACCGCTTCTTTGCGGCATGTACGTGGATAAACGATTGGCAGGAATTCAAGCGGTGCAGACGTTATCGCGCCTAAATCGATCGTATCGCGGGGAACACGGGAAGAAGGATACGACATACATACTGGACTTTTTGAATGAACCGGAGGATATTCTCAAGGCATTTAAACCGTATTATGAAACGGCGGAATTGGCGAATGTGACCGATCCAGATCTGGTCTATAACCTAAGAGCCAAGTTGGATGCAACTGGTTATTACGACGACAACGAAGTGGAGCGTGTGGTGGCTGTTGAACTGAACCCGAGAGCGTCACAAGCGGAACTTTCCGCAGCGCTTGAACCGGTGGCTGATCGATTGCTCAGACAATATAAAGCGGCGCGTAATGAATTACTGGATGCGCGAGTGAGGCAGGATAAACAGGCTGAACAGGATGCGCAGAATGAGATTAATGCCCTCAATCTATTTAAGCGACAGATAGGGGCGTACTTGCGCGTCTATGCTTTCTTATCGCAAATCTTTGATTATGGGAACAGCGCGATTGAAAAACGGGCGATTTTCTTTAAACGCCTGATACCCTTACTCGAATTTGGTCGTGAGCGGGAGGGAGTTGACCTCTCCAAAGTCGAGTTAACCCATCACAAGCTCAAGAATCAGGGAAAACGAGATTTGATACTGGGCGGAGCTGACGCAGAAAAATTGCAGCCGATGACGGAACCAGGTAGTGGAGAAGTCCATGAAAAGGAAAAGGCGTTGCTTTCAGAGATCATTGCAAGAGTTAATGAGATTTTTGAAGGGGAACTGACGGATGACGATAAACTGGTGTACGTCAATCATGTCTTGAAGGGTAAATTGTTGGAATCAGATACCCTAGTTCAGCAAGCACTCAATAACACGAAAGAGCAATTTGCCAATTCGCCCGATCTTTCGGATGCACTTCTGAATGCAATCATGGGTGCTTTTGAAGCTCATACGACGATGAGTAAACAGGCTCTGAACTCGGAGAAGGTACGATATGCGCTGAAGGAAATTTTGTTAGGCCCTGCCAAACTGTATGAGGGATTGCGTTCACGGGGTGAGGGCAGGGATGTTGGTTGAGATTACGGAATGTTGCTGGATTGTCTGTTTGCTGATATACGCCATGAACTTGGTTTATGGGTTGTTTGATGAGAAGAGGGCAGATGAGATTGTGAATGTAGTACGTTCAGTGAAGGAGAATGCTATGGTGAAGATTGGGTGAGGCGGGTAGTTGTTCGATTTTCGTGAACCACGAATTACTTGATGCGTCTTACCTTACATGAAATATATAGACTTTGCATCCAGCAATCTTTGGATAAGCAACTCCGTCAACTATCGGCCATTACAGAAGGGTAAAAAAACATTTCCGATTGACGGAAACACTACTTTAAAATGTCTTTATTCAAAATTTTGTTCCATTTTTTTGAAATTTCCGGAGTTTTGAAGTTTTGGAATTTGGAAATAATCAAAGCCATTGACATTGTGCTGGAAAGCCATCCGAAGATCATTTCGGAACTCGCCATAAGTTTCCCCAAATAATTTATAGGGATAATATCGCCGTATCCAGTTGTTGTAAATGTAAGAATGCTAAAATATAGGAATTCTAAGCCATTAAAAACTTTGTAGGAATTAAAACCTGGAATAAATAGTTTTTGTTCGTAGATTGGTGACAAATACAAAAAGTAATCAATATCTGCAAATAAGAAAATGAACAATATTAGAGACAACGAAATATTTAATGATAATCTTCCTAAAGATACAAAATTATAAACCATGAAATTATCGATGAAAGAAACGATGGTAATAATTATTGCTATAACAATTAAAATAATAATTACCCAAGAAAACCCTTTAATTGTGAGCTGTGGCAATTTTATTGCCAAGAATAATAAACTAATTATTAGGAAAAATAATGTAGAGACTATAGGTCTGTAAATTGACCATTTGAAATTGGATTTCATAGATAACCTATTTTTGTCAAGATATTCACAATTTAACATAAGTGTCGCTATGCTATTAGAGTATTCGTAACTGCGTTTTAGGACTTTTAACAATTGACCGTTGTATGTAAGCTCCTCCCCAGATTCAGGAATTATCTTGGTGTCCATGTTTTGTAATTCACCAATAACATTATTATCAACTTTGATAATTACTATTTTATCCATTTCGATATTACCTCACTTTTTTATGCATAATTTCTATTCGAGTATTCTTTAATCAATCATACTGGCGATGATCTGATTGCTCGCTTTGGCAAAAAGGTATTTCCCAAGCAGGGCCGAAGGAAGCTTGCTATTCTGCGATTTTGATTGAAATATGGCCATATCTCCTGCAACGATAAAACTGTCTTTTGCCCTGGATACGGCGACATTTAACATATTGGGTTTCTTATCGAAAAAGTACGTTTGCTTTACCGTTCGATCATATACAGGTGAGAAAATGACGATATTTCGTTCTGCTCCCTGTAAAGCATGAACGGTTCCTACGGTAATGTTCTTGAGTTTTGGATGCTTACTTAATTCCTCTTTCAATTTATATTTTTGACGATCAAACGGGGTAATGATTGCGACAACATCCTCCGGATTCCTTTTGTTATTTTCCCTGCGGGAGTAATGATCGCAAAATTTATCCACATTATTGTTTAACCAACTCATAATCTCATAAATTTCCGCCATGTTTTCTAAACTGCCGGATACCTTCTTTGTTGTGCCCTGGATATCGATGTATCCCATATGGGGGAGGATGTGACCGTCAAGTTTTCCTCTGAGTTTCAGCAATTGGCCATTGTAAGCTAAGTCATTGCAATAGCCAATGATTTCGTCAACACATCTGCGATGCTCTTTTAAAAACATCCCTGGTTGATCATCGTATTTGGCATATTTGCTTGCGCGCTGAGCGATACGCATGACGTTACCAGTAGACGCCAAAATACCTTTTGCATTTAATTCATCGAATTCATTTTCCTTTTTCATCAATCCGTGTTTTTGTAAATTCCCTATGTCGATTTTTATGGGGATGTTCCAAACCGGTTCAATTTGCAGCACGTCGCCGACGACCAAAGCTTTTTTTGCCAATGCAAAGGTGGCACCGCCAATTTCAGGTGCGACTTGGCCTGCCTCGTCGATGATCAACAAATCGATAAAGTCATACAGTGGTTGTCTTGCTGTAAAAAATTTTGGGGCCATATGAAGAGTGGAGACCACACATGGCGTTAATTTCGCGTATCGACGCCATTTTTTCATTTGGGCATCATTCGTGATCTCTTCGTCGATACCACTATTTACAAACGACTCTGTTTCAATGATCCATTTGGCTTCCCAGTAGTGCGTAGCCAGTTGAAAAGCAATAAACCTTAACTTGGTGTCGATTTCCGAGATGAGTTTGTCGGTCTCGACATCCTTTAGACTAAGCTCGTTTTTCCTAGCCCATTCTTCCAAATTGGACATTGCGGATTCATACAAGTTCTTCATTTCGTTTACTTGGTCAATTTCAGTTTTTAGGCTTTTAATGTCCTCGTTGAATTGGTTTAACTTGCTGTCTAACACGGACTGAATGTGATCTGTATTAAAATCGCTTTTGAAATCTTCTAGATCCCGATCATTAAAAATCAAGAAAGACCGATTGCGTTGGTTTATCTTTCGTTTTGCCCATTTGAGAAAAGATAAGATGCTTAACCAAAATGGCTGGCGAGATAGATGATTTGACCATTCGGAAAGGAAGTGTCGAGCGTGATCACGTTCAAGATTTAAATGTTGTAGCTCTGCATTCTTTTGATCAATGTAAAGCTTCAGTTCTTCGTATCCGCCATGCAATGCTTGAATCAGCTTGATAATCTCTTGTACCTTGTACCATTTAGAAACGCCATCATCTATTTCATGAAGTACGTCTTGTAATTGTTTTTGTAAATATTCAATTGCCTGTTCAAGACTTGATTCGAAACCGTAATTTGATTCAAATTCACTAAGGTAATTGACCTTGGCTTGAGTAATAAACTCCTCCGTCTGAACAAGGGAGGGAAAACCCTCATTTTTTTTACCGATCATCTGATATTTATTTTTATTGGATTCCTTTTTGGAGTTCGTTTCTGAAGGCGCATAAAGCCCATAGCTTTTAATGTCTTGAATCCAGCGTTTGGAGAACTGATTAATATCCTTAAACCGTTTTGAACGAAATGGTGCAGGGATTTCTGTATTTCCAAAACTGTCGATAATATTCGTCACGGCTTGATTATTCGTGGATGCGGCAACAATCACGGGAGGTTCTTCTCCGGCTGCGGCGGCTGTAATCCAGTGCGTAGTGACAACGCTTTGCAACAGTGTGGTTTTCCCCGTTCCCGGTGGTCCATTAACGGCGAGAATTTCACCGTCTTTTATTGTAAGGATATGGTGAATACTCTCGCGTTGGGATTCGCCCAATGAAAATTGATTCGACATTTGCCCGTAATGAAGGGCAGCTTGTTTTGCGGATTGATCATGATCGAGCAAATCTAACTTTTTCATGTCTTCAAGATTCGCATATCGTTGCAGTAAAGCGGGGTAATGATTTTGACTGATGATTTGATCGTACAACTTAATGATGTGTAAGGTTGTATTGGTTATGCGATCTTCCGGCAAAACGATACATTCACTCGTAATATAATAATTTTCAATTTGAATAGAAAGTAACTCATTTTCGTCTTCGTGTACAAAGTGGAACATTTTAAAAGCATATTCAATCATCGCATTCCAAGCTGAATGCTCTTTTGTCGAGAATGGATTTACAGTTAAATACTCGTCAAACTTTTCTATTTCACCAATCGTTATACTTCCAAATTCTTTGGGGTCTAAATAGTCGCGCGGAATCCATGGCGGATTATCAGTATTGGGTTGCAGGTTTCCGTTTTGATCTAACTTCGCGGATATCCATATTGGGGTAATCTTATTTTCAGATTTTTTGACTCCATGAGATACTACGGGATTACCGACGATGAGTGCGATAACAATGTCGATGATCTCATTGCTTCTTGCATTAAGATTTTTGATAGCATCTATGTCCTTGGATTTTTGGGGTGCTGTTTTCTTGAAGAGTTTGCCAACCTCATTCTGGTCGATTTTACCGTTTAGTATTTGTTCTCTAGGGACAATAATTAAGTTTTCACTTTTAAATTTGATATTTAACCATTTTGCATCTGCAATACTACTTCTCCAGTATCGAACCACATCTTTACAGTCCATTTATCCACCTTTTTTGCAATTATTAGACATTTATTATTCAAACGAAGATATACAAAACGTTCAAAATAGGTATTAAAAAACGGATAGACAACCAATATATTATATTTTACACTTTAAGAAGTGTTATGCAAGGAAGTAATGTAAATATTTTAGGATAAAATTTGAACTTGGAAGACCAATAGCCTGATTGTTATAGCTACTGAATAATGCCCAAAAGTTGACGACGTAAATTGTCCTAAAATTGACGAGGTTGTTGTCCAAACAAAAAAAGGAAGGGGATTTCCTTCCTACTTGTGATATCAGATTCCAATAGAAACCAAGTATTCCTTGTTTTCCAGTAACCCGAGTGGCACATCATCCACGATCAAGTACCACTTTTTTTCCCGCTCAATCCGGCAATGCACTTTCTGTCGTCCAACGTGAAGCTCAAATCCTTCTTTGCAATCCAAACTGAACATCTGTTTCCCAATATCCGCAAACCAGCGATCATGTTCGTTCAGGTAGCGTAATACCGCTCTTCGGGTTCTCATGACAATTCCCCCTGAATCACTCGCGTCACGATGTGATCGTCAATAATCTGATGGCCTGACTGGGCACCGTACAGCAAGCAATGTGTACCTAACTTATTGACCAGTCGAGCTGCACCACCAGAAAAGCGATAGATTTCATCGACCGCCTTGTCGGAAAAGATGTCATGTTCCGTTCCGGCATAGGTCAAATGACGTTTTATGTACTCGCTCACTTGGGATCGATCATAGTGAGGGAGTTTGCACTGCAAATCGATGCGTTGGCGCATGGCCGCATACGATTGCAATACCAATCGATCCCATAGTTCACCTTGTCCTGACAGAATCAGCGCCATCGGACTCTCTGCATCCATTTTGAAATTTAAGAGGAAGCGAATTTCCTACAGCATTTTGCGATCCAGCAAATGCGCCTCGTCAATGATCACGACGGGCTGCAAATGATGGATCGCCTGCATCAGTTCAATTGTTTTTGCTCTCTTGTAATGGCTGAAAGTTGACGAAGTTGCCTGTCCAAAGTTTGCTCGATACAATGTCCAGATCCTGCAAGACGCCCCTATGTTCGAAAATTTGCTGCTTTACGATCAAGTATGCCAGATGCAAGTAGCACGGGATCGCGAAGCAAATGTTTAAGTGGCTTAAGAATTATCCAAACGGATTCACGGTCAAATCAGTAGTTATGCGGAAAGAATTATCCCGGGAGTGATATACTGTGCTACGATTTACTGCAGGGAGAATTTTGTTACTGGTAAAAGGAGCATTAGAACAATGAATCACCAACAATTAATAGATCTCGGCCTGAATTATGAGGGAACAAGTCTACGATACCCATTCGATCCGGATTTACCGGTGCTCTTTGTCCAAAAAAGAATGTTCGCATTGCTGGGCAAACTGCAGGGTGTGGAAATGGTCAACTTAAAGACATCCCCAGACGAAGCATGGTTACATCGCGAGACTTATCCTAGAGCCGTGATCCCAGGGTATCATATGAATAAAAAACACTGGAACACGGTTTTATTAAACGGCGCGGTACCTGATGATGTGATTATTGATATGCTCTGGGAGTCATACCAACGGGTGATCGCAAAACTTCCGAAGTTAGAAAGGGAGTCATTGCGTTTGAGATCGGGGGCATACTGAATAGGTGCTTTGAATGCGTATTCCGGCCAATTTGGCTAGTTTATTTGTTAAAAACCTGACTAATGATACTGCATTCATAACTAAACTCAAGGATAGTGTCAAATGAAGGGCAGCGTTGAAAGATACGAAAATTGTCATTGCGATTTCACGTTCGGATGCGTTAGCGATGACGCGCGATATCGCACTGGGTAAAGTGCGTGTTTACCTAGATACAAGTCCATTCAATAAGGCAACTGCAGACGATAGTTTTACATATGGGCAATATTTCGGCGGGAGTGCGCAAGCCAATTCGGGTGAATTGACCAGGCCACCCATTAAGATACAGGTTAAATCTAAAACTGAAACGAAAAAGTGATCTGAAAGTCTCAAAATGATTTTCTTCTTTGTTTAATAGAGGGGCTTCGTATTTCCTTCATAGATGAAATTTTTGATAAAATATAGATATACTTTTAAAGGGGTGATGATTCTGGCAGTTTCATTATTCTGGCTTGTAATTACCGCTTTTGGATGGGCCATTCTCCGCGTAATTAGTGGAATGATGTGGGGCGTAGGTCGAGTTATTACTGTTATTATTGAGATAATCAGGATTTTATTGGGCGTTTTCATGACGTTTTTTTCAGCAGCTTACTTTTATATAACACTTAAAAATGTATTCAAACTGTCGAATACGGGTGCATTTTTTCAAAATTGGGGCTCCTATCTTAAGCAGAATCCCACCAAAACTTTAGGATTGCTTTTAACAGCTTTCGTAATTATCGCTGGAGGAGACATGATTGCTGACGGGATGTTATCAATAAGAAACTCAATGGATAGATCATAAGGCAGAACAATTAATTAATGCTTCCCACCTTGCTCCTTAACTGTGAGGGGCTATTTTTATGAGGAGGCGAATTTTAACATGCTTCATCCAAAATATCAAATCACAACGGTCGTCGGTCTTCGACGGCAACCAAATGAGAATTTGGACGTGAGTATGAGCATTGAGTTTTCACGTCCAAGTGAGGTCACATTTGAAGCGAACCAGTTGCACATGGCGCTTTATGATCTGTACTCGCAATTGACCAAAATCATTGAAGGGGAGTGTCTTCCGAGCAATATTTTAAAAAAAGGGTCGATCTTACTCCTAATGGCGGTGGGGTTTGCTAATGACCCACTATGATCATGAAATTAAGCTCAAACGAATGCGCGCTTACCAGTCGAGCGTTGAGTTTGACAGGCAGTTAAATAGATCCATTTATATATTGTCCATCATCTTATTGCTTTTGGTAATTGTCATCGGAGCGTTGGGTTTTCTACTGATTACCCCAATTTCTTAAATCTCTTTCCATATCAGCGTCAATTTCATCTATCAAGTCGTTTATCGCGTCGTTGGCGACGTTCAACAAGTAAGTCAAAGAGAAGTTTGCAAACAAGATCATCATTGCTAGACATATCAAAAAAAGTTGCAGGTTTAATTCAAAGCTAAAAGCAGAAATGATGCTCACTAACACCGAAGCATACGATACAGATTGAAAAGCAGCGAGACTGGCGTTGATGTATCTGATTTCTCGTGTCAATTTCAACTTATTCCCCGTGTTAGAATAGCAGGCTAGACTTGCGTATTTGGAATAAAAACGGTCATAGAGCTTCGAGTAATTCCCTAAAAACGGAACGTATTTTTTATGCAAAAATGAATTTTTGTTCTTCCACAACCAAAATTTTGAGATAAGGAGCCCGATAATGATGCCGAGGAACAAAGTGATCCCATTTTCAAAAGCTGGCGAAGAAATTATCAAAAAAAGCCGAGTAATTAACCATGCAAAGAAACCGTGGAAAACTGGTGTTTTTTGGATCGTGTATCACCTCTTATTCTTGGCAACGGCGTTATTCTTCGGCTGGTTCTCTCTGAAATATCCGAACGATATTTTCTTTTTTCTCCCTGTCATTGCGTATGGCGGGTTCCTGTTTATGTTTGTTTTTATGCGTTTTGTTTATTAATTCTAGGCATCGAAACTGATCCCTGTTGTTGTTTTAGAAAGTTCAAAAAAATGACATATTGTGAAGGGGCGGAGACAATTTGTGAACGGCATATGCGACTGCAGGAATGGTGGCTGCGGTTTGGAGGACCATATTGTTACACATCAATCGTATCCTTATAATGAATGTGATAACTAATGTTATAATTTCAGTAAAATATTTATTTGGAGCACGTTTAGAGTTGCTAAACCAATGAGATGAGTGAGGAATATGGCAGCAAATACTTTACGACTTAAGGGTAGCGGAGACGGTTTAACCTATACGGTAAACGTGGAGATTAAGTTCGATTCAGATAACGTATACGTAGCCTCAGATAGCATGGGAACCCGTATTGTGATCAGTTGTAGTTATACGACCGTGGTTTCATCATATACGCATCAGGACATATTCACAGGAGGGACTGTAAGACTTATCGGCATAGCAGGTTTAATTAGCATTACCAATTCGAAAAGAAACTTAGTTGTTCCATGGACAAGTTTACCGAGCGTATCCAATGATTTTAAATTAAATATCCCCATCGCGCCTGCCGATATTACGTGGATTGAAAATGCAAGAAATGGTTCGGATTTCACGGGGGTGTTTTCTCTACAAGGAAGTGTCTCGGTAAAAAGCAAGGCATTTGTTGACGTTGTTTTTAAATCGCAAGATGGTAATGATATTAAGATACCTTGGTATCAGCAAGAGTATATGGGTATTGCTTGCGAGAATCCCGAGAGTTTTCGAATTGAGAGGGAGAAATGGATCAGTTACCTGACTACATTAGGTAAAGGTGCTTATGTAATTGAGCTTCCTATAATTGATTTGAAAAAGAAGAAGGAAGAATGGAAAAAAGTCATAGAACGATTTGATAAAGCGACTACAGATTTTCGCAATGGTGATTTTGAAAACTCTATAGGGGAATGCCGCAAGGTAGTCGAAGGTGCAGTTACTGTACTCGGTTCGGTTTGGAAAATTGAACATGATCCTAAGCACAAATTCGAACAAAAAATTGAGTCCATGATTGCTAGACTAAAAAACAAGTGGCCCGAGACAAGTCATTCCCGTCTCGATGCACTGGACAAGCTTATCAATGCAGTCTGGGATTGGAGTGGGCCATATCATCATTTCGAAGGTGCTATTCCGCATCGGCAGGAAACGTCATTCGTCTTGCATTTAACTGCTAATTTGGTTGAGTTGTGCGCATGGATACTAGATTTAAACCCGTACGAGGAGGTGAAAATGTGATTCTAACCGAAAATCAACTTGATGAATGGGTTAGGGCCAATTCTCGTATTGCTCAAGGAAAGATTGTAGAACTTGTATGGAGATTAGTTGTCGCTTCCGCTCCCAACCCAGATGAAAGACGTTTCCCAATCGGGGACAGCATTGGGCAGCATGGATCTGACGGTGTTTTACTAACCAGTATTGGATACTCTCCGTATGTACCTGAAGGACTTTCATTTTGGGAAATAGGCACGAATCTAGATGCTAGAACTAAAGCCAAAAGCGATTATCGAGAATTGACTGAAACTACTCCGGAAGAGACGAGAGCAAATGCCACGTTTTTGTTTGTAACACCTCTATCCGGAAGGCGTGATTGGCAATATACGTGGAAGGAAGAAGCGCAACTTAGTTGGTTAGAGAATCAACGTAGTAAGCACGAATGGCATGATGTACAAATAATTGACGGAACAAAATTGATAGATTGGATGCACCAATTTCCTGCAGTCGAATTGTGGCTTGCGGGTGAAATGGGGTATCCAATCAAAGATATTGAGTCAGTTGAACAACATTGGCGAGTCCTAAGTAGTATTGGCGAGCCACCTCCCCTGATTCCTAGTATTTTTCTAGCTAATCGTGAAGAAGTAGTTATGCGTTTAAATGAGATCTTTAAGGGTGGAACTGTACAGCTTCAGATAGACACTAGATTTCCTGAGAATGTTGCGGATTTTGTCTCTGCTTATATTGAAACGTTAGAAGACGATGAAAAAGTGGAGATCAGTAGTAGATGTGTATTTATTTCAAGTTCTGATAGCTGGCATATCATTTCGTCTTTACTTTCAGCACATGTTATTGTTGCTAAATTTGATATGCATGCAACGGGGACCGAAACTAAGCTTTTGCAGTTAGCCAGAAAAGGTGGACATGCAGTTATTTATATTGGAACCCCCGGGGGAGTGCCACATCCCTATAGAATAGATCTTCCAAACCCCAAAATACACCAAATCCAAGAATCTTTACGCTTGGCAGGTTATACTGAAGAGCGTGCACGTATGTTGTCGCAAAAATCGGTAGGAAATTTGCGGACATTGTTGAGGTTACTTCAGAATTTATCTTTAATGCCTGAATGGGCACAGTATACAACGGCAGGAGATTTAGCAATTGCGGAGTTATTGGGGTCTTGGAACGATCAGTCAGAACCTGATATAGCTGTAATAACGGAAATACTGGGAAACTCATACGGGGATTGGATAAGCAAAATTCGTAATATCGCTATGACGCCATCCAGTCCCCTGACTCAGCGGGATGGAATTTGGAGGTTCATAGATCGTTATGAAGGATGGTATGCACTCGGACCGCGACTGTTTGATGAATATTTAGATCGATTCAAAATAATGGCTATTACTGTTTTGTCTGAAATAGACCCTCGGTTCGAACTATCGGCAGAGGAACGTTTTACTGCAATATTGCACAGGGAAGTTTTCAAATATTCTCGTGCGTTACGTCGTGGAATTGCGGAAAGTCTCGCTTTACTCGGAAGTCATTCTAAAGCACTTATATCTTGCTCTATAGGTAAACCTGAGGATACTGCCGTTTTTGTAATCCGTAAAATACTTAGTAATGCAGATTGGATTCAATGGGCAAGTTTGAATGATCTTATGCCTCTACTGGCTGAAGCGGCACCTGCTGAATTTCTAAACGTAGTTGAGAACGCTCTCAACATGTCTCCCTGTCCGTTTGATAAAGTTTTTGCACAAGAAAGCTCAGGAATAATAGGAAACAACTATATGACAGGATTGCTATGGGCACTTGAGACACTTGCTTGGAGTCCTGATTATATTACTCGAACTGTCGTGATACTTGGGGAACTTGCACAAAGGGATCCAGGTGGAAGATGGGGCAATCGTCCTAAAAATTCCTTAACCACCATCTTATTGCCTTGGTTTCCTCAGACATGTGCATCTATTGCACAACGGCAATCCGCAGTTTTAACGCTACTGCGAGAGGCCCCTGACATTGGCTGGGACCTACTTAATACACTATTGCCTAGTCATCACCAAATATCATCAGGCTCGCACAAACCTTCATGGCGAGAAATAATTCCGGAGGACTGGAAGAGTGGATCTACACAGCTTGAGTATTGGCAACAAGTAGATATGTTTATTCAACTTGTACTTGAACAAGCTGCAAAATACCCGGATAAGCTTGAGGATCTTATTGTCCGAATGGAGTCTCTGCCTGCTCATGCACGGGAAAAGTTACTTCAGTACCTAGATTCCGAATCAGTTGCTTCTTTATCTGAGTTACAACGTTTGCCTTTGTGGAACAGATTGCTTGATTTTGTTATCAGGCATAATAAATATTTTGAATCTGAATGGGCTCTTGATTATGAAGTTGTAAATGAGATACGAAAAGTTGCCGATCACTTAATGCCATTAACCCCAAAGTATCGCTTTCAACGTTTATTTTCTGAGCGAGAAACTGACCTATTTGAGCATAAAGGCAGTTACGAAGAACAACATCAGGAGTTGGAGAGACAACGTAAAATTGCAGTGGGCGAGGTGTATAAAAATGGTGGTTTAGACTCTGTAATTGAGCTTGCTAATTTTGTGAAGGTATCGTGGCATGTAGGGAATGCTTTCAGTTCATTTGATGATGTCAATTGGCGTTCATTACTTCCACACATGCTCGAATCGGATTCAAAATCTTTAACTGAATTCACAAGAGGTTTTGTATGGGGAATGTACAAGAGAATTGGTTGGTCATGGATAGAAGGAATAGACGTATCGTCTTGGCGCTTAGTAACTCAGGTGATGCTATTAAATATTCTACCCTTTAATCGTACGACGTGGGAGAGAGCGGAAAGGTGGTTAGGAGAAGACATTCATTTGTATTGGTCAAAAGTTTTTGTACGACCATATGAAGCCGATGAATATATTGAACAAGCCGTTGATGCACTTGTATTAAATGGTCGGCCAAATGCAGCCCTTCAATGCCTACAAAAAATAATGTTTCAGAAACGGCAGAGTCTTGATATGAAGCAAGCTTTTCGAGTCCTACAGGGCATCCTGAAATCTCAAGAAGACAAGAGTTCTTATGATGTGCATGCGATTGCTGAACTAATTAAGGCAATGCAAAGATCGCCAGATACTGACCCTAAGGAACTGTTCTATCTTGAGTGGGCGTACCTTCCAATACTGGATGGATATTTAGGAGTTCGACCTTTAACATTAGAACAGCGTCTGGTTCAGGATCCAAACTTCTTTTGTGAGGTAATACGTACAGTATTTCGTTCAACACTCGATAGCTATGAAAATGAAAGTGATACGGATTCCGATAAAGGAATCGCAAGAAATGCGTATCATCTGCTTCGCGAGTGGAAGGTGCCTCCTGGAACTACAAGTAAAGGACATTTTAATGGCGACTCTTTAGTTGCTTGGCTGGACGTGGTTAAGTCTAAATGCAAAGAATCAGGCAATTTGGAAGTTGCTTATTCTATAATTGGGCAGGTTCTAATTTATTCAAGACAAGATCCAGATGGGTTATGGATTGATAGCACAGTTGCGAGTGTACTGAATGAAAAAGATGTGATACCAATGAGAGAAGGTTTTATAACAGGGCTTTTGAACTCTCGTGGAGTTTTCACATGGACTTCTGGACAAGGTGAGCGTGATTTAACTGAAAATTATCGAAACAAGGCGAATTTAGTGGAGGCTCGGGGATACTATCGATTTGCTGCGTCATTAAGACAATTGGCTGACTCATATGAACGAGACGCAAACAGAGAGGCGAGTCGGAATCCTTTTGACGATATGAGGTGAAATATTTAAAATCAGTTTTTTCGTTGACAATATATTATATAAGTAATATATTTTAATCAATCATGAATGTGAAGGTGCAAAATGAACTAATTTCCCACGAAACCTCTTATAATGAAAATGAACATTTGGAGGATGATCGGGCATGAAAGCAAGGAAACTCGTAACAGCACTTAGCACTATCACATTGACCATCAGCATGGCAGTACCAGCGATGGCAGCGACAACGCCTACGTACCATTTCGAAAGGGCGAACGTCATCGTAAACGGCAGCACCACTCTTCGCGGAGCTACAAAGTTCGTTGCCAACAAAACCACCTACATGAGCGTCTACGATGTGCAACTGCTCATCAATAAACTGATCGGCACCACGAACAAGAATGGTGACAACTGGATGGGTAGCCAGCACGACTGGAACATCACCGACACAAAGGCAAGTGCCAAAGCTATCAGTGGTTCGTATGGCAACACCGTTTTTAAGATCAACGGGCAGGTGGTCATGAATGCGCCTATCCTCGTCGCACAGCCACATGGCGATCCGCAGCCTACCGCATTTGCGCCGATCTGGTACGTGCAGCAGGTGATTAACGAGTTGGTGGGGACGAACAGTAAGGCCGATGTGTGGGATGGGGCGGTAAATCCTGCGAAGTGGACGCTTACGACGATCAATCCGGGTGGTCCTATGATTCCTTCGCAGGGAAGTGGTTCGCAGGTTGGTAGCGGCAGTACGCAGACAGGATCAGGGCAAACGGCGACAAATTCAACTGGTGGTTTGACGTTTAAGACTCATGACGGTGGCACGGGTTCGAGCAAAGGTGCGGGTACGACTTCAACACCTGCTAACGCTCCCGTAACTGGTTTCAATCAATAAAAAATATCCCACTATCACTTCTCAATACGAGAGGTGATTTTTTTTGATAGCTAGTTGTCGTTAAATGTATCAAGCAAAGGCGAAAATAGTGGGGATTAGCGACGTATTCTAGCGAATAAGAGCGAAGTTTGGTAGAATCATAGTGACGGTGAACAAATGGACTTGCCCACTAGAGGATGTTTTATTTAGGGGGTGAGGTCCATGAAGCCGGAACGGTATAGGCTCATCATGGTTGTCCTTACGCTACTGTTAGTTATCGTCGCGACCTTGCAACTGGCTCGTTAATATAACGAAGCCCCGTTGCTAGTTAACGGCTAGCAACGGGGCAGTAATAAACCTAATGGGCAAGTCCGATCCGCTTTGTTCACCGTTATTATATCATCATTTATAAATGATAACAATAATCTTTCCCACCACGCCTTTTACTGTTGAAGGGCGTTTTTTTATGCTCTAGGAAGGGAGAAAGCCATGAGAAAACGAACAATTTCAGCAATGGCAGCGGTATTTGTACTGACTACAACCGTGACCGCATTTGCGTCGAGTGATCCTATCATGTTCGGGGACAATGTGCAACGAACGCACGAAAATGGGATCAATGATGGATTTCCGTGGTCAAAAGAAGTCTTTCTTGGTAGCGGTGCAACAGGCGGTATTTCAATGGCGAGCAGTAGCACGGCTATCGGTGCAGGTAATATTATGTACTACCCCGTTTCTGCTGGTGATGAGAGCAATAATTTTCAAGGAACAGGATACATGACCACTTGGAATATGGTGAAGTGGTCATGGGATTCACACACAAGTCAAGAAGAACCCACAATGTTGAACGAAGTACAAATTCCTGACGTGTCCAACTCGTCACCTGTGTATGTAGGAGGATACGCATATCTTGCAGCAGGTGGGACGTTGTATAAGTTTGACTCGACGGGCAATATCGTCAATACGGCTGACATTTCCACAGGTGGTACGTGGGAAAAACTAGTCGGAGGAAGTTTGGTGGCTACACCAAGCACATCAAACACATCACCGACTGACGTAAATCAAGTGGTGAGTTACCCGCTATTTGTAAGTTCTAGTCAGGCTGGTACGCCAAACAACGAAATTTGGGTGAGTTCCCAAAATGGGAATCTATATTCGGTTGATCCAACAACATTGGGGATCATCGGAACTGTACATCTAGGTGTTCGCTTGGATGCTTCTCCAGCACTTGTGACTGCAACAGACGGGACACATTATATTGCCGTGACAGCAGCTTACAGTCCAAACAACAAAATTTACGGTGGACAATCAGGGACAGGAATGCTGTTTCTAGTGAATCCAATAACGGGTGCCCAGTATTATTTACCTAATCCATATAACGGTTCAACCGTTAGTCCTACTCCATCCGTTGCATCACCTGTCAGTCTCGACCCTCGTGTTGACGGTGGCACACCTGCTATCTCAGGTGGCATCATGTGGAACGACACAAACGGAGATGTGTTTCTCGGCATCGTCAATTCGAACGGTACGGTCACATACGATCATCAATGGGACAACACCGGCAACGGCCAAACATCAGACTTTTCCGAATCCGGCTTCAGCAGCACCTATGACCAATATATTGTCCCGTTTACGGACGGCGGCACGTATGGGTACGCTACCGTTAATCCGAAAACATACGACGTGAAGCAAATTTCCGTAGCAGGTAACTCCGGCCCCATCAAAGCATTCGGTTCGCCAGAAATTTCGTCAAGTGGAAACCTTTATCTCGCTGATACAGTGGGTGGGATTGACCAAATCGCGGCTACATCGAGTGGTGGTTTTGGTGTTCCAAGTAGCAGCAGTGCCTATCTCGCATCGCAAGGATCTTCGTCTGGGACGACGTTATCCACGCCCTCTGAATTGATGCTGGATACAAAAGGCGGTGCTACCGAACCAACCCTCACCCTTGCCACGAGCCAAGGTTTAGAGTTGTGGGTCAACGGCGGCGAATACCTCACCTTCGATTCATCCTACACCAGTACTTCGACTGCCTCGTTCAGCTTACCGTTAACGCTGAAGGAAACGTCTGGGAATCTGCCAACTGATTCGAGTAACACCGACAAGATCGACTTTAACATGATCGTAAACGGCGGTGCACAGAAGGACAATGTGGGTTCGGTAGCGACGTATAACGCCAGTGGCAACCCGATCACAGGCGCGATGACGATTAGTACGAGCACGCTAAATTCGATGCTGAAAGCCTATGAATTCGCCTATCCGATTGCATGGAACAACAGCAGTCAAAATAATGTGGTGATTCGTGCGTACTCGCCATCTTCGAATGCGGAAAATTATGTGTTCCAAGGTGCCAACGCCACGCCAGATGGGACGAACGCAGAGGTCGCGGTGACATTTCCAGCCGCTTCATCGAGTTATACGCCGCCTTCCACTTACAACTCCTGCGGCAACACCAGCACACAAAATGGAAGCTGTACGGATGGCATGGTCTATCACGAGATCATGCGGTTCATCTATCCGGGGTACCTGCACGGCCACGAGTACGAGAAGATTGATTACCCGTTTGGCGCGGTGCCCGCCAATCCGATCAACAAGGTACACACGATGGCAGAGCAGTTGATCAACGGGACACCCGCTGCGGCCACGAACAACGTCAACGGAAAGATTTGGTCGAACGACATTTCGACCGAACTCGTGAACGGATATGGAAAGTTAACAAAGTTCACGTTACAAGGCGAACTGAGTACCGCGGGGGATGTGAAATACACCAAGAAATACATCGCGTCCTGGACGCCCAACTGGAACGAGGAATGGCGGAGTTATGCCTGCGGCTTGTCGACGTGTGAATCGCCATATTGGGTTTTTACCGGATACACGCCCAACTATCAGACGGAAACCCTCTATCGCAATTTTCCGGTCAACGAAGTCGCTACACAGAGTTTCGTCCAACCGAATGGTTCCACGGAACTCTGGGATCCGACCAATATCCACGTCACGGTGGAAGGCAGCTTCACGAATCCGGAAGATACACCGGATGAGCCGCTCTCCTGGACGCAAAACGTGTTTGCCGTGTATGGTGCGTGGATCCCGCCGGATAAGGTCTATCAAGATGAGACCTCACAAAACGGCAATCTAAACGGAACGGCAACGCCACCTGCGCTCGGAACTTGGTTTAGTGATGCGCCAATGCCAACTACGCCAAATCCGAGCGTGGTGTATAGTCCGCCCTCGACAGCACCTGTGGGCTCTCCGGTACCGCATTCGGAGGACTTTGGGCACAACTACGGTCATTTGTTTGAGCCAGTGGCGAGCCTGTCCCCATTTCCCGCGCTCAACGTACCTCGCTGGACGGTGGAGTATGTAGTCACGGCCACTTCTGGACAGGGGGTCTTTAACCATAACAGCATCAGTGTTTGGGTGCCCACTTGGAAAAGTAGCTGGTTTAACTCCTCCGGGGAACTGGTACCCACAACGATGAAACTCAGTGGCGGTTGGTATTGGTCAAGCACACCTACAAAGTGAGGGGGGAAGCCGACTCCTCATTAATGTGTAGGTGAGTCGGCAATTGAAATGAATCCATGGTCGGTTCCGATCTATTACTTGATGATGCTTGTTTTCGTTTTCTTCTTGCTCTTAATCTTTGGTTTGAGCGGGTACTTTCAGCAGCAGTTGTGGATTGATACGGCACTTCGAGCGAGTACGACGGCGGGAGTCACGCAGACGGCCAATAGTCCAGATGGAAATGGTCCCGTCGTAAATACGGCGAGTGCAATTTCCCTTGCCCAGAAGGTGTGGGCGCAAAATAGCCAGAACTGGACGGGGAGTGGCCCCGCGCCCACCGCTACGTTTACGGGAGTTGCGGTAAAACTCGATACACCAACAGGCTCTGCAGATAGCCTCAGAGGAATCGCGCAAGTGCAATCTCCCCTCAGTGGGATCAGCGCGTTCCTGCAACACCTTGGAGTAAAGAGTACGGTAAGCGTCAAATCCAGCACACCTGTCCCAGCCACCTCATCCTTGAGATAATACACCTCAGAAATAATGAGGAGGCTGACTGTGATGACCAAATTGAAATTGCAATCCTTGCGCCAGACGTG
>JAJZCJ010000014.1 GCA_021846145.1 Bacillota bacterium | reverse complement strand
CCTTCGTAATCGTCGCCCCGTCGCCAAGACTCACATCCCTTTTCAATGTGGGAAATAAACTCATTTTCATCACGAGTCATAGGAGTCGTATTCCTCCTTTCTCCAGCGATTCATGACAATTTCAGAGCCTTCTCTAAAGAACCATTCCGCGTTTAACATTGTGGTGCGGCTAATCCATTCGTTCGCTTTATGAAAATAGACGACGGGTCGTTGTAGTGTCTGGACGTCCTCCACACTAAACAACGTGGTCGGTTTCGATATAAGCCACGCGTACCAATTTTCCACAGATGACTGTAAATGGGATACGACGTCCTGCACCTCGTCTTCAGACCGTTCCACTGTATCTCCCCCCTGATAGTCAATCCATTAGCAATATATACTGTGCCTCAACCTTATGAATGGGCAGATGTCCGAATTTACAAAAGATGGGTTCGAGATGGCGGTGGCCTATACATATTGTGATAGTCAATCATACGATACTGAAGATCGTGATTAGGAGGCAACTAACAGACATCAATAAGCTATAATTATTTACAACAACCTGATAAAAAATTATAATGTTATCAGGTGGTGAAATAATGAAATACTACACGATACACGAATTCGCACAGATGGCTCACAAAACGCCTCAGACATTACGAAATTGGGAAAAACGAGGTGTTTTAATCCCACACCACAAAGGGATGAATGGCTACCGCTACTATTCTGACGAGCAATTGCATCAAGTGCTCGGCATTCGTCAGACGCCGCGAATAGTCATTGGATATTGCCGAGTATCCAGTGCAAAGCAAAAGGATGACTTGGAACGTCAGATCGAAAACGTAAAGACCTATCTCACGGCTCAGGGGAATCCCTTTGAGATTGTTTCGGACATCGGAAGCGGCATCAATTATGCAAAGAAGGGATTACAGGATTTAATTCGTCGTATTGAGCGTAACGAAGTTTCCAAGGTGGTGGTGCTTTACAAAGATCGTTTACTCCGTTTTGGGATTGAGTTGTTGGAATATGTATCGAAATTGCACGGAACTGAAATAGAAGTCATAGACAACACCGAAAAAATAGAAGAACAGGAACTGGTCGAAGATTTAATCCAAATCATTACTGTTTTTTCGTGTAGGCTACAAGGAAAGAGAGCGAATAAGGCGCGAAAAATGATTAAGGAGTTGGCTTCTGATGATTAAAACCTTCAAAGTCGAACTCGCGCCGAACAATAAACAGCGTTCGCGTTTGCAACAGTCCACAGGAACGGCACGATGGGCTTACAACTGGGCGCTTGCAAAAGAGAAGGCACACTACGCAGAGACTGGCAAGTTCCTGTTCGATGGAGAATTACGCAAGCAACTGACGCAACTCAAGAAAATGCCAGAATTGGCATGGCTTTATCGGTACAGCAACAACATCACGAAGCAAGCCATTAAAGATTGTTCCATCGCCTTAAAGAACTTTTTCAAAGGACATGCAGAGTTCCCGACATTCAAGTCAAAACGCAAGTCAAAGCCGAGTTTCTATCATGATCCAGTCAAACTCAAAGTTTCGGAAACGCATGTGCAACTAGAAAAGATTGGGCGTGTGAAACTTAAAGAACACGGTCGCATACCAATCGGCGTGGTGTATCAAAACCCGCGCATCACTTGCGATAACGGGCGATGGTACATCAGTGTCGCGGCAGACGCCCAGTGTGCAAACACCGCTGAACCATCTGAGCCTATCGGAATTGATTTAGGCATCAAAGAGTTGGCTGTTGTATCAGACGGTCAAGTATTCAAGAACATAAACAAGACACGCAAGATGAAAAAAATAGAGAAGCGCAAAAAGCGACTTCAACGGCGAGCGAGCCGTCACTACGCCAAGGAGGTGGAAATCCGTTGGAAGAAGTCTCGCGGCTTATTGCGCCTTGAAAAACAGATTCGCTCTGCGAACAAGAAAATTCGCGACCAACACATCAATCACATTCATCAGATGACGGCGAAACTGGTGAAAACCAAGCCAGAATTCATTGTCATTGAAGACTTGAATGTGAGCGGGATGCTCAAAAATCATCGGCTGGCCAAAGCGATTCAAGACAATCGCCTCGCAGAAGTCCGACGACAGCTTGAGTACAAATGCAATTGGTACGGGGTGAAATTAATCGCAGCAGACAGGTTCTATCCATCATCGAAACGCTGTTCGGATTGCGGACATAAGAAACAAGATTTGAAACTGTCCGACAGAGTGTACCGCTGTACTGAATGTGGAAACGTGATGGATAGAGACCTAAACGCGGCAGTTAATCTCATGCAATACGGAATGCGCGAAGTGTCAGCCTAAACGACAACGTGCATATGTACCGATTCGTTGGTCGGGAATTTAAGCCCTTGGAGCGCCACACAAACGAAAGTAGCTAAGGCGAAATCGGGTGCGATGAATTGGGAAAAGAGCGGAAACTACTAAGGTTTTATAAGTCTCTTGCAACGGCCGATACAGTATGGAAGGTCATCACAAAATGACATTTCACCGTAATAAAACATGTGGTCCAACGATGGTTGTAAACGTTTACGACGTTTGCACAAAACGGAGGAGGAAGCACGTCTACAAAATGCACCGTACGCAAATCTATGGGCAATACCACCGCAAGGTCATTCCTATCAGAGTCGACAGAATAGGACGGTTAATCACGCAGCCAAAAGGCCACTCACATGATAGCGATATGAGTTTTCGGGAGAAACGACAGACTGTCGTGGCGACAGACAAGTTTGTCCCACTTCCGCTAGAAAACATCAGTCATGCGGTTCAATACGTGTATCTGGTCCGAAATATTGGCGATGTAGATGCAGAAGTTTTTGTACAAGTCGGAACCGACCACGAAAGTCTTGCCGATGACCTAGAAGGCGTTCTCACCGTTCCAGTTGGTCAAACCACCATCGTGACGCCTCTTCGTTTTTCTAAATATATTCGTCTGTTGTATCGCACGTCGGTTCCTAACAAAAAAACCAAGCTTCTTATCGTGTTCCAGACCCAAATTATACGTTAAGTAACTGCGAAGCAACTATGCCCACAGAAACTTGTGCTTACATAGTGTCTAAATCAAAATTTCCGCGCAAAAGACACCCCAGCCTATACCATTAGCCTTCGTGAATATGAAAAAACTCCATATGATATGCATAGTGAACGTTCTCGATGAACAGAAGCAAAGGAGGTGTGCGTTAGCCAAGTTCGTTTCTATTCGCTTTTGTTCTAACATGAAAGGTGATGACCGCATTGTCCACTAAGGTGTTTTCGGAAGTTGCTTCCACTTTAAGAAGTCAAATCTTCCAAACCGCGCAATCGAACTTGCAAGCTGGTGTGTTCCAGACTGCGCAGTCCAACTTGCGGACGCGTGTATTCCAATCTCAGCATACCCTCCTGCAAGCAGGCGTGTTCCAGACTGTGCAGTCCAACTTGCGGGCGCGTGTGTTTCAGTCTTTACATTCTCTCTTGCAGGCAGGCGTGTTCCAGACCGCGCAGTCCAACTTGCGGGCACGTGTATTTCAGTCTCTACACTCCCTTTTGCAAACAGGTGTCTTTCAATCGGCTCAATCTAATTTACGAGCTCGGGTTTTCCAATCTCTTGCTTCCCTATTGAGAGTCACATTTGTACAGTCGACCGCGTCAACCGGTCCGTATGTGCGCCTCGGCGGACGGGCGACAGTGAGTACAACTTCTTCGCACGTTGTCTCGTCAACCGCAACTTATTTTGTAGGCTTCACGCAAAATGTACTGCAACTTTCGGCGTTTGCATTTACAGTGCGAAATTCCGGTGCTGGAGGAAGTATCGACGCTAAAATCCAACTCAGCGCAGATGGAACAAACTGGTATGATGACCCCGGCTCAACTATCCAAACACTAACCACGGGAAAAATTTTCACTTTCACACCAGGAAAATTTACAAAGTACGCACGTATCTCGTCCAAGAAAGCAAATGCTGCTGGGAGCACGCTACAGACGTACGCGCAAGGGCACGTATAACCTCAACTACTCACTGCTTGCCAATCATCTTGCCCTGGACGCGTTCGTATCCAGGGCATCAGTGTCTAAATGAAATGGTGACAACAGAGATGCGTGGCAATTGTGAGTACGGAGAGGTGTTCAAATGAATGCACTTGTTGTCGGATACGGATCAATTGGAAGACGTCATTGCCGGATTTTGACGGAGATGGGGTGTCAGGTATCCATCGTCAGTCAACAAGAAGTTTGTTTGCCGTTCTCTGTGTACGAAACCGTGCACTCAGCGCTGGAGAGTACACAACCTGACTACGTGGTTATCGCGAACCGCACCATTTTGCACAGTGAAACCCTCTGTGAACTGCGAGCACTGGGATACGAAGGCAAATTGCTCATTGAAAAACCGCTATTCGACGAACCCAAGACAATCCCTCAGGCTTACATGAACAACCTCTTCGTCGGATACAACCTTCGGTTTCACCCTGTCCTGATGCGGCTACGCGAAGTCCTTGAGAGTGAACAAGTGATATCTGTTCAAGTTTATACTGGACAACATCTCTCGACTTGGCGTGCAGGTGACTATCGCACTTCCTATTCGGCAAGACGAAGCGAGGGAGGCGGGGTGTTGCGAGATCTCAGCCATGAACTAGATAGCGTTCAATGGTTATTCGGATCTTGGCAACGAGTGGCGGCGATTGGTGGGCATTACAGTTCTTTGGAGATTGACAGTGACGACACATTCGGTTTACTCATTTCGACGGACCGATGCCCACTCGTCAGCATACAGGTGAACTATCTGGATACATGTAAAAGACGTGAAATGCTCATCAACACGAATGAACATACGTATTTGGCAGATTTGATTTGCAACACGCTTCAAACGGATGATCGCGTCGATACTTATCCTTGTGACCTAGACACGACATACCGAATGCAACACCAATCCGTCATCGCAGATAATTACGAACAACTCTGTACCGCAGAGGAAGCGTGTGAAACGATGCAACTCATTGCAATGGCGGAACAGTCTGCTCGTGAGGAAAGGTGGATGAAGAAGTGAAGCGACTATGCACCATCTGTGCACGAGGCGGTTCTAAGGGAGTAAAGAACAAGAACATCCGCAACTTGTGCGGAAAACCCTTAATTGCCTACTCGATTGAACAGGCTCAAGTCTCACAACTATTCGACGACATCGCAGTGAGCAGTGAGGACACGCGTATTCTTGATATCGCGAGAACGTACGGTGTACAACATCTGATACAGCGTCCTCCCCACCTTGCGACGGACAACGCGCCAAAGCTCCCGGTCATTCAACACTGTGTCAGAGCAACAGAACATCACGTCGGTGACGTCTTTAATACGGTTGTTGATTTAGATGCAACATCACCACTGCGAGATGTAGAGGATATCGTTACTGCAATCCAGATACTGGAACGCTCTGATGCCCACAACCTGCTAACTGGTACACTTTCTCGCAAGTCTCCTTACTTTAACATGGTAGAAACCTTGGATAACGGGGCTGTGCGTCTGATTCGACCACTGCAGCCACCCATCGTGAGACGGCAGGACGTTCCCAAAACGTACGACCTGAACGCCTCCATCTACGTATGGAACCGAAATGCGTTGCTCTCCTGCAACACATTGATAGACGAGCATACTGTACTGTACGTCATGCCACCTGAACGCTCCCTCGATATTGATTCGGAATTAGACTTTGAGATGATTGAATTTATGATGCGCAAAAGGATGGTGCGTTGACTATGAAGACAGACGCTTACGGAGAACTGTTCAATTTATCCGGTAAGGTGGCGATTGTGACGGGTGGCCTGGGTATCCTGGGTCGACAATTCTGTATGGGACTGTCAGCGTTTGGTGCATCGGTTGCCGTTATCGATCTCGACGAAGAACAATGCGTTCACCTTGCGCATGAACTCACAGACATGTACGGGAATCCTGCAATCGGGATCCGCTGTGATGTGTCGAACCCAGATTCCGTTCAACACATGACGCAACAGGTTGCTGAACAGCTTGGCGGAATTCATATCCTTGTGAATAGCGCAGCGAGTAAATCAAGTGACATTCACGCGTTCTTTGCGCCCTTTGAACAGTATGATCTCTCACAGTGGAAAGACGTGATGGCGGTAAACCTTGAAGGGGCTTTTCTAGTGGTACAGGCCGTCGGGAATCGCCTCATCGAACAAGGTACAGGCGGCTCCATCATCCAAATGTCTTCCATTTATGGCTTGTTAGGTCCCGACGATCGAATATACGCTGATTCTCACTACCTTGGGACGACGATTAACACACCTGCGGTTTACTCTGCCTCAAAGGCTGCCATTATCGGGTTGACCAGACACCTGGCTACGCGTTGGGCGAAATACAACATTCGCGTGAACGCCGTGACACCAGGAGGCGTTGAAAGTGGGCAGAACGATACGTTTGTTAAAAAATATGCTGATCGTGTGCCCATGCAACGGATGGCCCAACCGGATGATCTAGTCGGAGCAATTATTTTCTTAGCCTCGGACGCCGCACAATATATCACCGGACAAAATCTCTATGTAGACGGAGGATTAAGTGCTTGGTAGACACCGATGGCGCAGACGCTCTTTTTACAAACCAACCTCGCTTCTATCAGGAGACTATATTTTGATGACTTGAGAGAGTTCCTGTAGACGCAAGCTGAGTTCTACAAGGCGTTGCGAGATATGAGAGAATGTCTCGGTCGCTGCATACCCCTCTTGGATGCGGTCAAATACATCCCTAATCTCTCCCTGAACTTGTCCCAGCGTATCGACTAGATTTTCCGTGACATTCTTGACCTCGCTGACTGATTTTGTCACGTTGTCAGATAATCTCCTGACTTCAGATGCAATGACGGAGAAACCAGCGCCGTTCTCTGCGGAGTGTGCTGCCTCAATGGCGGCGTTTAGGCCTAGGAGTCTGGTCTGAGCGGATACATTAGCGATGAAGTCTGTCATATCATGAATTTTGGAACTGGATTTGCTCATCTTGACGCTGTCCTTGTCCATGATGTCTGCTACTTGGTTGAGCGCCTCCATGGAACTCCGGAACGCTTCCAAGGTCGCATGTAGTTCTTCTACGGTCGCCCCGATATCTTCTGACATGTTTTGAATAGCCTCGCGATTAGTTGTGGCGTAGAAAACGCATATGACGCCTACCAGTTCACCATTTTCTCGCAAAGGAACGCAGGTGCCCTGATATGGGATTCCACCAGTCAATTGCTTGTTCCCTTCACGAGTGATTGCCTCTCCTGTGGTGACCGACTGCTTTGCAAGGCTGCCTTCCATAAATGCATGTCCATCACTGAAAACTTCAAGGAAAAAGTTTTCCCCAGGAATGGCATGAATGTATTGCTCTGTGTTGGTAATCGAGATTTGCGCGTAGGGCATTAACTTGTGGAGAAATTCCAGATATTCGAATAAGTTTTGCAACATTTGCGACATCAGCATATCTCCTCGAAATGCGTGTTCCGTTACCCTGTTTCCATTGTGTTCTTATCCTTTGCTGATGGTTGTAGGTATTAATTACCATCGCCAGGCAATTTGTTTTTTAATCTATATTATGTAAATAATTAATTGACAAGATTATCATAACTTATCAGTTTTATTTTTACAAGTATGCCACAAGGCACATTACCCCTCATAATCAAATTGGACATTCTCCCAAGAGTATAAGAAACTTATACATAGAGAGCGTTATATGTACATGCTAACCTGCACAAAACAACCTTTCAGGCAGGAGATGTGACAAGTGGAAGATCTGAGACCTAAGGTATATATCACGAGATTATTACCGCAAGAAATGATGGCATATATCTTACCGCACTTTCGTTGTGCATACTGGGATGATCGTGATCAACCGGTACCTCGCTCGGTGCTTTTGCAAGAGGTGCGGGACGCAGACGGTGTGCTAAGCTTGGTGACAGACAAAATCGATCAGGAAGTTTTTGAGGCAGCACCAAATTTGCGGGTGATTTCCAATATTGCGGTGGGTTATGACAATATCAATATAGGGGAAGCAAAAAAACGCAATATTATCGTCTGCAATACGCCTGATGTACTGACAGAGTCCACGGCGGACCTTACGTTGACCTTAATGTTGAACACCGCGCGTAGAGTGATTGAAGCCGCTAGTTTTCTTCAGGAAAACAAGTGGAATAGTTGGGGTCTGATGTTATTGGCAGGTCAAGACGTTTATGGAAAAGTGTTGGGGATTATCGGTTTTGGCAGGATCGGTGAAGCAGTGGCTCGTCGCGCGCGGGGATTTGGAATGAAAATTGTTTACTTTAGCCGTCAACGTAAACATTTGCAGGAAGAGGAATTGGGAATCCAATATCGCGAATTGGAAGCATTACTGCGTGAGTCTGATTTTGTGTGCGTATTAACCCCGCTTACGAGGGAGACGTACCACATGATTGGCACAAAAGAACTTTCATGGATGAAGGAATCTGCCATTCTGATTAATACATCTCGTGGAGATGTGGTGGATGAAGAGGCGCTGCTTCAGGCACTGCGCGAACATCAGATATTGGCGGCTGGGTTAGACGTGTATAGCAATGAGCCTGTGCGAGCGGATCATCCGTTAGTGCAACTGCCAAACGTTGTCGCACTTCCTCATATAGGAAGTGCAACGGTGGAGACGCGCATGCAAATGGCGAAACTAGCGGTAGATAATCTGCGATTGGCGCTTGCGGGCGAAGAACCGAAATATCGGGTAAATGGCTGAGGGTGACCAGTAGTGAGAGTGGTAATTGCACCGGATTCGTTCAAGGGTGCCTTATCGGCACAGGATGTGGCAGAGGCAATGGCCGACGGGGTTCGCCGGGCTTGCGCGAATTGTAGCGTAGACTTGGTACCGATTGCAGACGGTGGCGAAGGAACGGTGGGCTGCCTGCTCGCTGCGGTGGGTGGGGAAATCGTGAATGTGCAAGTCCATGATCCGCTTGGCAGGTTGATCAATGCTCACTATGGGGTGTTAGCCAACGGGACGACTGTGATTGAAGTGGCAGCGGCGATCGGGTATGAACGAGTGACAGATACGGAACGCGATGTGTTACGGGGCAATTCGGTGGGCGTGGGTGAACTGATCGCCCATGCGCTTGATGCGGGGCGTACATCATTGGTTGTCGGTCTGGGTGGTAGCGCCACCAACGATGCGGGAATTGGCATGCTCTATGCCCTTGGTGTCCGATTTTATGATAAATTCGGTCTTGAGCTTCCTCCTACTCCCGAAGCTTGTTTGCAATTGGCTCATGTGGAGATACAGGGCATTCACCCGAAGTTGCAATACTCGCAAATGCGTGTGGCTTGTGACGTATTCAATCCCCTTTGTGGTCCTATGGGTGCAACCGCCGTATACGGTCCGCAAAAAGGTGTGACTCCTGAGCTTGTGCCCGTTCTGGATAAAGCGTTAGAGAGGTTTGCTGAGGTAGTGGAAACAGATTTGGGCATTTCGATACTCAATGTGCCGGGGGCCGGCGCTGCGGGTGGTCTGGGCGGGGCTTTTTTTGGGTTACTCAATGCCAAACTCGTGCAAGGGATTGATTTAATTCTCGATGAGTGCGCCTTTGACACCCTCCTATCCGGGGCAAATGTTGTCTTGACAGGTGAGGGGAAGACGGACGGACAAACTATCCATGGTAAGGCGGTACAAGGGGTAGCCATGCGTGCCAAGAAGCAAGGCGTGCCGGTGTTTTGTCTATCAGGTGCGGTAACCCGCGAGGCCGCGGGATTGTCCGACTTCGGTGTGACCGCGATGTTGTCGATCACGCCGCAACCCATGTCTCTTGCAGAGGCGATGGACTCTACCCGTGAATTTCTCGTGGACACGGTCGAAAACACGATGCGGGTATTTCTCGCAGGGTATGAACTTGGGGCAAAAGCAGCAGGTACTTTTTTTACAAAATAGCGATGTAAAGATGCAAAGGAGTCACGTAATGAAATTGATTATTGCTGAAAAGCCATCTGTGGCCAAGGATATTGCTAACGTGTTGGGTGGTGTCAAGCGAAATAATGGATTTGTCGAGGCCAATGGATACACCGTCACATGGGCGGTGGGTCATTTAGTCACCTTGGCTGATGCATTTGATTATGATGAAAAATTTAAGAGATGGAATGCCTTTGATTTGCCAATTGTGCCGAATCCGTTTCAGTTGAAAGTGATTGCATCGTCCCAAAGTCAGTTCCACATCGTCGCTGGATTACTGAAAAAAGCCGATGAAGTGATCGTGGCCACCGATGCTGGTCGCGAAGGCCAATTAATATACGAGTTGATCTCTGCTCATGTGGGGTATCAAGGCACCACCAAACGACTGTGGCTGTCCTCCATGACAGAGACGGCGATTCGCGATGCGTTTACCCGCTTAAAAGATAACTCTGAGTACGAAAATTTATATTTTGCGGGTTTCTCGCGTGCCCAAGCTGATTGGTTAGTAGGGATCAATGCGACTCGCGCGATGACCGTTCATGCGGGGACTTTATTGACGATTGGTCGCGTTCAAACGCCTACACTGGCAATGATCGTGCGTCGCGATCAAGAGATTGAGCATTTTCAGCCTGTTCCTTATTTTGAGGTAGAGGCTGTTTTTGTTCATGATAAAGGGAATTACAAAGGCAAATGGTTAAGCAAAAATAACGGTACGCGTCTGGACAACCAAGCAGAGGCAGCGTTGATTGTGCAACGTGTGCAAGGCAAGGGCGGTCTCATTACCAAGCTTGAGCAAAAGACAAGCAAAGAGCAACCGCCGCAATTGTTTGATTTAACGACGTTGCAACGAAAAGCGAATCAGCGATTTGGGTTTACTGCCGATCAAACCCTCAAAATAACGCAATCCCTCTATGAAACGCATAAGGTACTCAGTTATCCGCGAACGGATAGTCGTTACATTTCAGAGGATGTTGCCTCCACATTGCAACAACGCCTAGAAAGTGCCAGTCACACTTTTCCTGACTATCAAAAACACATTCCGTTATCCATTAACCCAGGCAAACGAGTAGTGAACGCTGCCAAAGTCACGGATCACCATGCGATTATTCCTACTGAAAAAGTGTTATCCACCTCATTAAAGAGTGATGAACACAAGATTTATGAGTTAGTGGTGCAACAAACGATTGCTTCATTGATGGAACCGGCAGAATGGGCTTCTACCACCATTGAAACCACGGTAGAAGGTGAAGTTTTTAAAACCACGGGTCGTGTGCTTACAAAAGAGGGATTTCGAGCCATCATGGGAAGGCAAGATGATGATGAGGAGAAAAAGAAAACGGATGAAGAAGAAAATCAGTCTCATTTACCGAATGTAGCAAAAAACGATAGTTGTCTTACGGATACAGCAGAAGTGCTATCAAAAATGACGAAACCTTTGCCTCATTTTACAGAAGCGACGCTCCTAGGTGCAATGGAAAATGCGGGGAAACAAGTAGATGATGCAGAGTTGGCGGAAGCGTTAAAAGAACGCGGCCTTGGCACTCCAGCGACTCGCGCCAGCATCATCGAAAAATTAAAAAGGGACGAATACATCATCGTCGATAAAAAGAAATTACTGGCCACTGAAAAGGGACGCGCCTTAATTGATGCGATCACGGTGCCTGTTTTGTTATCACCCGAAATGACGGGCGACTGGGAATATAAGCTGAAGCAAATGGAACACGGACACTACACGCCTGATCAATTTATCGCTGAAATTGTTGAATTTACGAGAAATGTGGTGCAAGAAGTCCAAACTTCAACGGTGAATGTGCAAGTCGCCAACCAATCGCATGGACGTGAAGTAGTGGGCAAATGTCCTCTTTGTGGTGGGGATGTGGTGAAGACGCCTAAAGGGTTTGGGTGTGTGAACTGGAGAAGCAAAGGTTGCAAATTCACCGTTTGGCAGGATATCTCAGGTCATAAGATGACGCCAACGCAAGTGCAAGAATTATTGGCAAAGGGAAAAACAACATCGCTAAAATTCACGTCTAGGAAGACGGGCAAGGATTTTGAAGCACTTTTGGTCTTGAAGGAGGGGGGAAAGGTTGAATTTGAGTTTCTCCCATCGGGAACAGGGAAGTAGCATCAAAAATCAGTGATAAAATCACATTTCAAATGCTATAACGGACATTATGCGCACGAAGAAGTTGACGGAAATACTTGATGAGTATGCCAAAGGGGAAAGTGAAGAGATTTTTGTGGTGGAAAATACTCGCAATAAAAATGCAAAGGCAATTTTGCTTGATTTTGAGTACTTTGAGCGGTTGTTGATGTATGAAGAGGTGATCGAAGACACGTTGGACGAACTGATGTATAAAAAAACGCTTGAGCGAATGGATCATCCTACAGATATTGATTTGGCAGATGTGATTGATGGACTTCAACTGGATGTGGAAGAAATCATACGAATGAGTGAGATGATTGGGGAGGACGAGTGACGGCGAGTGATCATATCGCGCACAAACTCGATGCTATACTTGAGCCACTTCATGTGCGTGTTCGATTTGGGGAACTGGCGATTCGTGAACTGACCGACTACCCCAAAGACATCCAAAACCACATGGTTTGGGAGAGCCATTACACGGCAAACTTATCGGTTTTACTAAAATCAAATCAATGTCCCTTTCACTTAGAATCATCTATCGTTCACGTAAAATTGACGAATTCATTCACATGGAGATCATTGCAATCGACCCAAGGGAAAGGGATGAGGTGTATCGGGATGCGACCAAAAGAGTATTGCGGTTTCGTCGTGAGGTTTCGTCGTGAGATGCAAGAGTAGCCCATTGTTCCGCCTTTACTTATCGTCCGACGAGGCATCCAATTCAAATGACGTCGGATGCAGTACAATCTTTGGATTTTTGTTGATCGCCCATTGCATCGTATATTCATCGGGAAATAAGAGCGCGTGATTCGCGTATTGATCTGTTACCAGTAAGCAAGATGATCGATCGTATTGCAGCGTGGGGAGGGCAGTGGCCGAGATCCAGCGCGCAAATTGATAAGGCAGCACATGCTTTGTAATATCCGTGCCATACTCTGCTTTCATTCGATATTCAAACACCTCAAATTGCAGCTCGCCAACCACGCCCAATACAATGTCCTCCGTGCGACTCACCATATGAAAGACCTGAACGGCACCTTCCTCCGCCAGTTGTTGTAGTCCCTTATGAAATTGTTTATATTTCAAAGTATCTTTCACCGTGATGCGAGCAAAATACTCTGGCGAAAATTGCGGCAATGGTTCAAATTCAATCGTGTCCGTTTCCGACAAAGTATCTCCAATGTGAAATATCCCCGGGTCATAAATACCAATAATATCCCCTGGAAACGCGATATCTACGGTCGTGCGATCTTGGGCGAAAAACTGCTGTGACTGGGATAAATGAATGGATTTATCCGTTCGCACGTGCAGTACGGACATTCCGCGCTCGAATTTGCCCGAACAAATTCGCACAAAAGCGATGCGATCGCGATGTGCGGGGTTCATATTGGCTTGAATTTTGAACACAAATCCTGAAAACGTAGTGTCTAGCGGGTTGACAAATCCCTGTTTTGTTTTCCTTGGTCTCGGTGGGGGTGCTAATTTGATGAATGCTTTTAAAAACGTTTCTACTCCAAAATTCGTAATCGCGCTCCCAAAAAATACGGGAGTAAGTTCACCATCCCATACTTTTTCACTATCCATCTCTTCACCAGCTACATCTAGCAATGAAATGTCATCCATCAACTGCCGCTGCATCTCATCAGTGATATCACGTCCATCATAGGCTTCAAAAGTGTGGGATGATCGATTGAAAACACCCCGCAGATCAGATCCCATGCCAACCGGCCAGTTCATCGGATAGGTATTGATATGGAGAACGTCTTCAATTTGCTTCAACAGATCCAGTGGTTCCCGACCCTCTCGATCTAATTTGTTGATAAATGTGATGATCGGAACCTGTCGCATTCGACATACTTGAAACAGTTTTAACGTTTGTGCCTCAATTCCCTTTGCGGCGTCGATTAACATCACCGCGCAGTCTGCCGCGATGAGGGTTCTGTAGGTATCTTCACTAAAATCTTCATGCCCCGGAGTATCCAAAATATTAATCTTGAAATTTTCATATTCAAACTGTAATGCTGTTGAAGTGACCGATATGCCGCGTTTTTTTTCGATTCCCATCCAGTCAGAGGTGGCGTATTTCTTCGCGCTTTTGCCTTTTACCGACCCAGCCTCGCGGATGGCACCACCAAAAAGCAGGAGCTTTTCTGTTAATGTTGTTTTCCCTGCATCTGGGTGCGATATGATGGCAAATGTACGACGCCTTTCGATTTCAGTTGCAAATTGACTATCGATATAAAATTACCTCTTTCTAATGTAAAAAGTGTGATAGCTGCTCGGTCTTCTCCGAGGATGAGTCCGATTGTACTGCGCTTTAGTGATTGTAGGGGGGAATCTGATTTTAGTCAACACCATGGAATGAACTGTAAGCGTAACCACGGCTGTTTGTAGGTGATTATCTCACTTTGCGACAGAACAAACGGGGTGGGAGAGACAATTCTTTTTGATAAAAGACTTGAAGGCGAGCATGGCGGTTGAAGGGGTGCGGGATTTGTGCGTAGCGATGAAAAAAGACCGCGAAATATTGAAAGGCGCTTGATCGATGGTTTGGATCAGACCACAGTCTGTTTCAAATCGCACGGCGTATTTCGACATAAAGGCGATGCCAACCCCAGTCATGATGGCCTGCTTGATCGCTTCCGTTGTGTCCAGTTCAATAATGTGGCTTGGATTCCATCTGATCTGGCGAAAATGATCGAGCATGGTCTGCCGACTATGGGATCCATCCCGCCGCAGTAGAAGAGGATACTCAAGCAGGGAGTTAAGCGTAATTTGCCCATTTTTAGCTAGGGGATGGTCATTGCTGATCGCTAAAACAATCTCGTCTTGGAGAAATGGTTCCATATAAAGAACGCTGGATTCAACAGGTCCCGCAATGACGACAATATCTGTGGTTCTTTGTTCCGCTGAATGGAGTACCTTTTGTGTGCAGTCAATCTCTATGGATGTTTGAATCCCAGGATACTTTTGGATAAATTCAAGAATGGTACTCGGCAAAACATAATTGCCAACGGTCGAACTTAACCCAATGGATAGTGAACCGGATTCAAGGTTTTTCAATGATTCAATGGCTGATTTTGTGTGATCGACAAGTGTCAGGATTTGTTCACATTGCCTGAATAAAATCATTCCCGCTTCGGTCAGTGATATGCTGCGGTGTGACCGATGGAACAAAGGTACTCCAAGTGTGTGTTCCAGCGCTTCAATTTGTCGAGAGACAGCAGGTTGACTCAGGTTAAGATCCTCGGCTGCCCGAGTAAAATTGAGGCGACGGGCTACGTGATAAAATGTATTGACTTGCTGGAAGTCCATAAAACGTGTCCCCCTTTTCGCCTTTCATAACTGAAACCATCACTATATAATTGATTGATGCAAAATCAGTATAACAAACAATGAGTCATGACAGCGTGAAATGAGGTCAATTCTAATGATAAACTTACCACCTATTCAATTGACGTCGTTTTCTCCAGGAGCTGGCTGAGCGTGTAAAGTCGGCCCGTTCGACTTGGCGCAGGTGCTGCGCTCTTTTTCAAATACTGATTTTCAAGGTCAAGGCCATGAGGTCTTGGTTGGTTGTGGAGATGATGCGAGTGTCGTGCGGATTTCGGACGAGTACGCGGTGGTTCAAACGATTGATTACATCAGTCCGGTGGTCAACGACCCCTATGAATTTGGACGAATTGCTGCGGCAAACGCTTTGAGCGATATCTATGCGATGGGGGCTACTCCATCTTTTGCACTCAATATTGTGGGTTTCCCAGTCAACACTTTGCCCATCGGATATCTTAACGAAATTCTGCGCGGTGGGGCCGAAATGATGGCGAAGGCGGGTGTGCCCATTGTTGGTGGACATACGTACGATGATCATGCGCCGAAATACGGGTTGACCGTCACTGGATTTGTTCATCCGGGCCGATATGTCACTAAGCGTTCTGTGCAAGCGGATGATGTGCTGATTTTGACGAAACCGCTCGGAGTGGGAGTCATCACCACGGCCATCGACAAAGGACTGGCCTCTGTCGAAAGTGAACAGAAAGCCATTGAGGTGATGACCACACTAAATGATCAAGCGGCCAAAGTTATGATGGAGGTAGGGGTGCACGCTTGTACAGATGTGACGGGGTTTGGCCTGTTAGGCCATTTGTACGAAATGGTTAGGGATAGCAGTTTTTGTGCGGAAATTCATTTCTCCAATGTCCCCGTCATTCAAGATGCGTGGGATCTTATTGATGATCGGACTATATCTAATGGCACGCGAAACAACCGCCAGATGTTGAGAGATCACGTGTCTTGGGATGAAACTCTGCACGAATACCAGCGTTGGATGCTTTGTGATGCGCAAACATCGGGCGGGTTGGTGATGGCTGTGTCTATGGAAAAAAAGGAACATCTCTTAAGCAAATTGGCGCATGCGGGGTGTCAAGCGTATGAAATCGGCAAGATTCGTGCCCACCTTGGTCATGAACTAGATTTGATCGTGACGCGGTGACTTCATTCGATAACCATATTGCATCAATATCATAAATAATATGCATTTCACACATAATCATCCTCTTGGTATAGTTACCGTTGTAAACAACGAGTATATCAAGGGGGTATTTTTGATCATGAAAGTATTGTTCATATTGAATGATCCACCGTACGGGACAGAACGCACCTACAATGGATTTCGTCATGTCAATACGATATCTAAACGTGAAGGCGTTGACGTAAAAGTATTTTTGATGGCCGATGCGGTGTTGTCCGCAAAAAAAGGCCAGAAAACAGCAGATGGCTATTACAATCTCGAAAAAATGATCCTAGTGGCCAGCCGTCGGGGTGTGGAAT
The DNA here is from genome assembly GCA_021846145.1 of Bacillota bacterium. The sequence continues at coordinate 5,315 of JAJZCJ010000014.1, read as the reverse complement.
TGGGAGCTTGCGGCACGTGTATGGATGCGCGAGGACTCAGTGACAGCGAGATTGCAGATTCGATCCATCGTTCTACCATGGAAGAGTTGACAGATTGGACGATGTGGGCGGATCAGGTCATCGTGTACTAGATCGCTGGCGGATACGCAAGGCAGCGCACCAAGAGTCGACGAACTAATCGTTCGACCCTTTGACAGGTGGCTGATTGCGTTTGGGATTGCGTCTGCTCGTGAGAAGCGGACTGGTCAACGGCCATAAACGGAAAATGTAGTCATTGAAGTGAAGACACCATCTCGCGCAGATAGGTTAGTCCCACTCGATTGCAGAAGTTGCCAAACCGCTCTTCTGATGTTCGATGGGTGGCATATAATTTGACGATGGGTTCGAGGGTGACCGTTAAATCCTCCAATGGTACTTGTTCCAAGAATAGTTCATTTAACCGCGTTCCCAGTGAATTAGCTCCTAGGAAAATGTCATATTTACCAAGCACGCGACCGACAAATCCAATGTCTGATATATAGGGTCGGGCACAGCCGTTTGCACAACCTGTCATTCTGACGGTGATGGGTTCCTCGGCTAAGCCGTAAATTGCAAATAAGGTCTCTAGTTCGGCCAATACACCCGATACGGCACGTTCTGATTCGGCAATTGCTAGTCCACAAGTCGGCATGGAAGGACATGCCATCGCATTTTGTCTGATCACACTCACGTCCTCGGCAAGTGCTACACCAGCTTGGCGCAAACGCGCTTCAATAATAGGGCGATCTGCTGACTTGATACCTTCAAGTATCAGGTTTTGCTGTGTGGTGAGATGAATGGTTGGCTGATAGGTGGTGATGATTTCACGCAACACTGACCGGAGTTTGAGGGTTCCATCATCCTTGATGCGTCCATTTGCGACCAACAGTCCGAGAAATCCTTCATCACAGTGGTCGTGCTGATGCCAACCTAGATGATCTGTGAATGATTCCCATAGGAGTTCTCGTGGCGCAGTGAGTTCGCGACCAATTCGTTCTTCCACCTGACTTTGGAACCATTCAAGGCCCATCTTTTCCACTAGGTATTTCATGCGGGAGAATTTGCGGTTCTCTCTGTTGCCGTGATCTCGTTGCACCTCAATGATGGCTTGGCAGGTATCTGCTAACTGTTCACGTGTGACAAAAGTAAAAGGCGACGCCAGCACGGGATGCGTATTCGGGTCACTTGCGGTTCGTCCCATGCCGCCTCCGATCAGGAGTGTGTAGCCGATGACTGTATCTCCGTCGAGGTGCGCCACGATGCCGAGGTCATTGGAGTAAACATCTGCACAATTATCCCCTGCAAATGTAAAACCAATCTTAAACTTCCGCGGCAAGTAACTAGTACCGTATAAAGGTTCTTCGGCTTGTCCCTCAGGGAGTTCAATTTTTTCACCGTCGAGCCAGATTTCGTGATACGCACTAGTCTTTGCAAGGAATCGATTGACTAAGGCTAAAAGGTCTTGCCGCACGACTTGCGCATAAGCGGTTCTTCGCGGCATCGCGCAGGCAATGGTGTTGCGAACCTGATCCCCACAGCCACCGAGCGTGGTCACCAAACTGTCGTTGATGGCCTTAATGCTAGCCTTCAAATCGCCTTTTAAGATGCCGTGTAACTGGAAAGTTTGACGAGTCGTGATGCGCATGGTTTGATTCCCCCAGCGCTGCGCAATGTCGTCAAATTGCAAGTATTGGGCCGCACTGAGAATGCCACCAGGAATCAGCGCGCGGATCATCATCATATAGTGGCGATCTTTTCCATCCTGAAGTAACTGTTTTCGTAGGTCGCGGTCATCCTGCTGATATACGCCATGAAACTTCAATTGCTGAATGTTCTCTTCTTCAAACTTCGGGCTGCCGTCTTGCAGGGCTTCTGAAATCGTTCCGCGCAATTGAATGCCTTCGCGTTTGATAATCTCTACTTTTGATAATTTCTCGTCACTCAATGCTCGCCACCTCCGCTAATCCAGCAATTAAGACGTCAGCCACTTCTGGACGTGTGAATTTCGGCGATGGACGCTTTCCGTCACGCAGAATCTCGCGCACTTTCGTGCCTGAGAGGGTGTAACGATGTTGTGATGGGTGCACACAGGTTTTTTCTGACGCCATGCCATCACACTTTTCACAGTAAAAGCTGTTTTCAAAAAATAGCGGTGTGATTCCTAACTCGGCGATATCAAAATTGCTAAAAATCTTCTGCGCGTCGTAGGTGCCATAGTAGCTACCGACACCTGCATGATCCCGTCCCACCACAAAGTGTGTGCAGCCGAAGTTTTTTCGCACCAGCGCATGTAACACCGCCTCGCGGGGTCCCGCGTAACGCATTGCGGCGGGATAGACGGCAAGAAACACGCGGTCTTTCTGGTAATAGTGATCAAGCAATACTTGATAGCTCTTCATCCGCACATCGGCCGGAATGTCGTCTGCTTTGGTTTCTCCCACCAACGGATTCAGAAACAGTCCGTCAACAATCTCTAACGCTGATTTTTGAATATATTCATGCGCTCGATGAACAGGATTGCGAGTTTGAAATCCCACCACTGTTTTCCATCCACGGCGCTCAAATTCGGCTTTCGTCTCGATCGGATCGAGATAATAATGGTGAAAGTCGGCGGGCTGTGTGCGATTGAGCAGATAAATTGGTCCTGCCACGTAATACTCACCGCGGGCATACAGCTTTTCCACTCCAGGATGCGCTTGATCCGTTGTGCGATAGACCGCCAAGGCTTCTCGTTCTTTATCTGGCTGATAAATTTCTGTGACGTCGATGGCTCCGTAAATGACGCCGTCCTCGCCAAGCAGCGCAGCTATCTTGCCCACTTCAAGTCCTGAAGCCACTTCGCTTGACACAGCGAGTGTAATCGGAATGGGCCATATCGTGCCATCGGCCAAGCGCATCGAATCGAGAATAGACGCCCAATCTTCTCTTCCTGCAAAGCCGAGGAGCGGAGAAAAGACACCTGTACCAAGCATCTCAAGATCGGAGAGAGACCATGCGTTGAGGTGAATTTGTTGTGAAGATGTTGCGCATGCGTCTAGTAACTGATCGCGTGCTGTCCCCTTGATTTCACGATTGACAATTGATGATTCGGATGAACTCAGCTTGTTGTCCATTATTTTCCTCCTATATGATCGAATTTCAACGTGCGTGATTGGTAGTTATTCACTTGCGTGGAGGCCGCATTCTGTCTTTTGAAAGCCTGCCCAACGGCCACTTCGCGGATCTTCACCTGGTTGCACCATGCGGGTACAGTGAAGACAGCCAATACTTGGATATCCCTGATCGTGTAGAAGGTTATATGGCACATGGTGGTCGCGGATATACTGCCAAACGTCTTGTTCTGTCCAACGAATCAGCGGGTTGACCTTGAGTAAGCCAAATTTCAAATCTTCTTCAAACGCCTGTGCGTTGGCTCGCGTGGGTGCTTGGTCCCTGCGTATCCCCGTAATCCATCCATCGAGGGTCGATAGCATCTTCGTTAGTGGTTGTACTTTTCGAATATCACAACACTGGTCAGGTTGGTGCGACCACAATGTATCTCCATACGTTGCAGCTTGTTCATGCACAGAAATTTCGGGGCTGACTCGAATCAGGTGCTCGATCGCGTAGGTATCCTGGATTCTATTAATCAGGTCGTAGGTCGCTGGAAACAACAAGTCGGTGTCCAGATAAAACACCTTTGTGGTAGGAGAAATCTTCATTACCATGTCCAGCAGAACCACGTCTTCTGCGCCAAAACTACAGGCTAAGGCGAGGTTTGAAACTTGTTCAACTGCCTTGGCTAGAATTTCTTGCGGAGAAGCCGATTCGAATTGATCTGCAAGAGATACCACATCGAGTTCATTTACAATTTCCATTACAAAACCCCCATATACATATTGTTTTAGTATGAATTAAAAGAAGTCTATATGATTTAGCTATTTTCGTCAATACGTAAGATGACTTATAAAAATAATTAACTATAGCGATACATGATGTTAACAATGGGTATATAATCTCTTAACCATGCCCACTTACAATGATCCTACAATCCGCCATCGTGTGGAAAATTAGGAGGAATCATTGTGCGTCTTGGGAAAAAAGGTATGATTTTCGCAGTACTTTTCGCTGCTATGGCAGCGGGAAGTATAGTGACAGCAACGCCAGTCACGCATGCGGCAACCAATAAAGGAGTGCTGGTGCTGTATTCAGCGCAAGGGTACGATCAAGCAATGGCCACCGCATTTCGGAAAGCGACGGGTATCAAGGTCGAATTGACTGACGATTCTACTGGGCCGCTGATTGCCAAGGCGGAAGCGGAAGCTGCCAACCCGCACTGGGACGTGATCTGGTTTGACGGCGATTCCTCCATGCAGGCAATGGATAATCAAGGTCTCTTACTCCGTCATTGGACACCTTCTGACGTGAACAATCTCACCCCACTCGGCAAGAGTTTGGTGGCCGCAGATAAGTCATATTATCCGACTGGCGTTACCGCAATGGGCGCGATCGGTTATGATCCAAAAGTGACGCCGACTTCCGAAGTGCCAAAAACGTTAAATGATCTCTTAAGTGCAAAATGGAAAAATGCTATTGCAATGAACGACCCCTCCATCTCCGGTCCTACCTATCCGCTTGTCGCAGGCGTAGTCTCTCAAAAAGGCAGCATCAAAGCGGGCGAGAACTTCTTTCTCAAGCTGAAACAAAATGGTCTGCACGTGTTTGACACCAACGATACAACGATTAGCCAGATGTTATCTGGAAAGGTGAAATTGGCCATTGTCCAGGATTCGGCGCTGATTTCTGCTAAAGTCAAGGGCGATCCGATCGCGATTGATTATCTACGTTCGGGGACTTATACACTGCCGAGTGTCATTGCCATCAGCAAGCATGCACAGCACATGGCGGCAGCCAAAGCATTCATTGCGTGGGTGCTATCTCAAAAAGGGCAAGCTGTTCAGATTAACCCTAATAACGGCGGGGGTGACTCGTACTATGAACCGGTCGTTAAAGGGGTACAACCAGATGCACCTGCCATGAGACCGGGCGTTCGGTGGGTAAAAGTAAATCCAGTGACCGCAGCAAATAAGAAAAACTTGCTTGAAACGTGGTTCCATGACAACATCACTTATTAAGCCGAGGACGCTAGGGCGGGGGCCGAACATCGGATCGGCCCCGAGCCTTTTTATTCTCTTTGTGCTGGTGGTGTATCCGCTCGCGATGCTGCTGTTGCAGATCGTGTTTCCTGAACTATTTAGCCCGCATATGAGTTGGCATTTCTCACTGACAGCACTTATGCGGGTGCTTGAAAATCCGTT
>JAJZCJ010000298.1 GCA_021846145.1 Bacillota bacterium | reverse complement strand
CAGCAATCACCATCGAAACCGCTTTTGCCGCATCCACCATGTTGCGAAAATACGCCACTAACGTTTGTTTGGCTTCTGGTAGCGGCAATAATTTGGCAATAATTTCAGTAATCACGGCCAACGTGCCCTCAGACCCAACGAGCAAGCGAGTAATATCATATCCTGCCACGTCTTTTGCATTTTTTCCGCCAAAACGCACGATGTCTCCTGACGGTAGCACGGCTTCAATGCCCATTACATAATCCTTGGTGACGCCGTATTTCAATCCTCTCATTCCGCCTGCACACTCTGCGACATTGCCACCCAAGGTCGATATGTGCATACTGCCTGGATCTGGAGGATAAAACAGTCCCACCGCTTCTACTTGGAGATGCAATTCTGCCGTGATTAATCCTGGTTGAAACGTGGCGGTAAGATTATCAGAGTCAATTTCTTGCAAGCGGTTAAGGCGATTGAGATGTAGCACGATACCCCCTTGTACAGGTACCGTTCCTCCTGATAGATTCGTGCCTGAGCCCCTACTGACAATAGGAATACGTTCCTTGTTCGCCACTTTCACAATGGCAGCAATTTCTTCTTTACTTGCTGGTTGAACAACCAAATCAGGCATTGCACGATACAATGGTGTAGAATCATAAGAGTAAGCGAAAAGATATTGTTTTGTATCATGAACGTGATCGTGTCCAGCAATTGATCGTATTTCTTGAATAATTTTACTTTCCATGTTTTCTACCTCCAAACATACTTCCAACATAAGCAAGGGGTTTTAGTAATTATGAGTTTATTGCGCAAATCATTTGAAGTCGTCGCCGATGACTTGGAGAATCGAATTTTACAAAAAACGTTCAAACCAGGCGATCGCCTTCCTACCATTGATCAGCTAGCGATCCAATATGGAGTCGGCAAATCCACCATTCGCGAAGCATTAAGCCAGCTTAAAGCCAGAGGATTGATTATTGCGAAACAAGGTGAAGGAACCTTCATCCAAGATACGCTACAATCCACATTTTCTGACGTTCCATTTCAATTGCGAGAAGATCCTCACGAATTGTTTCAGTTGTTAGTAGTCAGGCGCATCGTCGAAGGCGGCTGTGCCGAAATTGCCGCCATCTACAGGGACGCGAATGACCTATTGGCACTTCGCCAAATTATTGATCACATGAGAATGGCGACCAATAACGAAGAACTTAGCCGCAACTATGATATTCAGTTTCATCACGCCTTGGCGAAAGCATCAAAAAATGTGTTTTTGATGCGCATGATGGACACCATTTCCAAGACGATGGATATCACCATTCGCGACCTTCGCACTCTCTGGCTGTATCGCGGAGAGAATTCAACGCAAAACCTTTACAAGGAGCATCTCGATATCTTTCTCGCGGTGGAAGATCAAGATCCGCACTTGGCAAAAATCGCTACAGAAACACACCTAGATCATGTTCGTCAGGCACTCGAAGTTTATTTAGATAAAAAACCCAATAAATCTACTTTATTCTAGTATCAAAACGATAACAGCACCGGGACCATGCACACCAATACTAAGATCATTTTCTATATCAGAAGATCGACTTGGCCCCGAAATGAATTGTATAGCACTGGGCAAGCCTTGGTCTGCATACGCAGCATTCAATTCGGTTAGTACCTCTCCCATACTGTTGCGGATCTGTTCAGCTTTCATGAGCACGATGTGCACATCAGGCATTAAACTAGCCGCCCGTCCTCTTCCCGCTCCTGACACAATGACCAAGCTGCCTGTGTTGGCTATCGCATAGTCACAAGCTGTAATCCCCACGATCATGGCCTGCGAAGAGGCATCTCTTACTTGCTCTTTTGCCCTTTGCTTCGCTTTACTGATAATGTCCCCCACTTCATAGGATTGCAGCGTGGTAGCATCCCACGTTATCATTTCCATCAGCCACTCCGACGTAATGAGCTTTTCTAATTCTTGGTGCAAATCTGCTAGTGAATGAACGACAATCGCGCGTGCCCCTAACTTATCCAGTTCGGCAATCAGTGTATCTATTCGATTCGCAATCGTTGTGTCAGCCACTTGCTGTGGTGCTCGCTCTAAAAATGGCACCCAAGGTGCATGATCACGCGAATTCCCAAGTCGTTTCGATAGATGCTCAAAAAACACATTTTCATCCAAAAACATTCACCTTCCTTCCGGTGATGAGGGTACTATACCCTGTCCTTTTGAGCGCTTATCAAAGCGTTCACGAAAAGTTTCGTTAGGCAGTGCTGGTAAATCACGGCTATCCGTCCATGCGTGAAGCGGAGCAAAAGATGCCCGAAAATGCCCGTTCTCCGTAATTAGTCCTTGCAGTGTTTGTCCCATTTTCAGCACGAATCGATACCGTTTGGCACTTGAAAACGCATGACGATAACCGGCAAATGCCGCACGCTCTAGTCCTTTTGCTTTACCTGCCGCCACGCTACGCTGGCGTAAATAGACCAATAAATCATGCAACGGAATTTTTACTGGGCACGCCTCGTAACATGCACCACAAAGGCTAGAAGCGTAGGGCAAATCTGCATGTTTCCCAGTGTCGTCAAGCAGCGGTGTCAGCACAGCGCCAATCGGCCCTGGATAGACGGAGCCATAAGCATGACCGCCAATATGCCGATAGACAGGACACACGTTGAGGCAAGCGCCACAACGTATACAATGAAGGATCATTTGAAATTGCGGATCTCCCAATTGCTTAGACCGCCCGTTATCCACGATGATGAGGTGCATTTCTTCTGCCCCGTCCTGCTCATCAACCCGCCTTGGCCCTGTCAAAACTGTCATGTATGCCGTCAATTTTTGTCCTGTTGCACTTCGCGGAAGCAACGTTGCCATGACTTCCAAATCAGCGATCGTCGGCAGAATCCGTTCCATTCCCATCAACACAATGTGCGTTTTTGGGAACGTTGTGACCATCCGTCCATTCCCCTCATTAGTAAAAAGCACGATTGATCCCGTCTGTGCAATGGCAAAATTACATCCTGTGATGCCAACATCTGCTTGTAAAAATTCTGCACGAAGCGTCTTTCTAGCAAAGGCTGTCAAGTTTTTGGTTTCGGTAGTGAGCCCAACACCCCCTGCTTCCTCAAAAAGCGCTTGAATTTGCTTTCTCGTCTTATGGATGGCTGGTATGATGATGTGAGACGGCGTCTCTTTTGCCAACTGAATAATGTATTCACCTAGGTCTGTTTCAATCGCTTGGATTCCCTGTGCCTCTAGTGCGTGATTGATGTGTATCTCTTCGGACACCATGGACTTCGACTTTACTACGCGCTTTGCTTGCTTTTTCTTAGCGATATCCACCGTTATCTGTGCCGCTTCCTGTGCGTCTTTTGCAAAGTACACCTGTACCCCGGCTTGGCGAGCATTATCCACAAACTGCCTCAGATAGTGATCCAAATGTGAAATTGTATGTTCCCTAATCTGGCGTCCTTTTTCACGCCACTCTTCCCACCCGCCAAGCTCACTGGCCGCTTCAAGTTTTTTTGACTTCAAACGTTCCGTTGTATACTTCACGGCATTAATGAGGTAATCGTCTTCTATTGCCTCGTGAATGCGTTGCGCAAACGTTGCATGGTTGTCATTCATCGTGCCATCCCCTCATCTAGCAATTCCGCAATGTGCATTACTCGTGTACCATTTCCCAATCGTCCTATCCTACCGCCAATGTGCATTAAGCAACCCATGTCTGTGCTGACAAGCACATCGGCACCAGTATGCGCCACATGCGCCACCTTTTCATCTGCCATCGCGGTAGAGAGTTCCGGCATTTTTACGGAAAATGTGCCTCCGAACCCACAGCAATCTTCTGCTCTTGGCAGATCCAGTAGTTCAATTTGCGCAACACGTTCAAGTAACAATAACGGTTCATCC
>JAJZCJ010000297.1 GCA_021846145.1 Bacillota bacterium | reverse complement strand
TGATAACATTGTTACTGGTAGATGCCTGAGCAGTTAAGCTTCCTGCTAATACCACAGAAGCAGCAATCCCTGATATTTTCATCCAAGAATATTTCGTCAATATAACCCCTCTTTTCGATTGTTTTTATTGCAAATTATTTCTTCTAATTTCATTTCTATGCATCTGTGGATGTTATGAAAAGCCTTGAATTCAAATGAGAGCGATTTCATCTCAGATGCAATTGCTTCAAAACATTCTTTAAATTAATGCTTTGAATTTTGTCCCTTTATAGAATGCACCTCCCTTCAATTGGATTTGCGATCAGACACTAAAACATGTATTTATTGCAGCAAGAAATCCAATTTTGTTTCCAATCAGCGGAATAGAGTTACACATATCAGAATACGTTGTCCTAATTTTATTAAATATTCATCGAATTCGCAATAGCGATTCATATTAATATAAAAAAAATTTTAAATATTTCTAAAACTAGTGTTCTTATTCTTCTAATTCCGGATCATAAAACTCCCCAAACAACTCTTGATCCGAAGGCCGATCCTCAGCAATTGGGCGCGACACCCAAGTCGTATTCATATAATGTTTAAGATGAACATTTTCAGAGACGATGTTTCCACCCCATGTGCCACACCCCAAACTGGATGTCATTGGCATTCCATTGTTAAACGCCCCTGCATTTGCCTTGGACTGAGGTTGACGAACCATTATTCGGCTTACTGGTGCCGCCAAAGCGAGTCTGTGAATATGATCGTCAGCGAAAGAATATATTCCACAAGAATGTCCTTTTCCTCCCACTTCATAAATGGCTCGCATCATATCTAGTGCATTTTCAAATTCTCCTTCATACTTATACACAGCAAGTAATGTCGTTAACTTTTCCCCTGAAAATGGGTACTGTTTACCGATCTTATCACCCAGTACGACGATGAACTTACGATCTGAAGAAATTTTAAAACCAGCGATCTCAGCCATTTTCTGCGGTGCAATTGCCACAGTTGTTGGATACCTATGTCCTTCCTCATCCCACATCACATTGCGAAGTTTTGCTTTTTCCTCTTCATTGGCTAAATATCCACCATATTCATGTAATTTTTCCAATAGTTTATCAAAAACACTTTCATGTATGATGAGATTTCCATCAGACGAACATCCAGAACCAAAGTCAGATGTTTTACTTAACATCGTATTATGTGCTGCTTCTGCCACGTCCGCCGTATCATCAATGATCATAGTGGAGTTACCTGCTCCCACACCATAAGCAGGTGTTCCAGAACTATACGCACTTTTGACCATATCTTTCCCACCAGTAGCAAGAACAAGATCTGCCTGTTCCATAAGCGCTTTCGTCATAGGAATATTCACATTAACTAAACATTGCAAAATATCTGCAGGCGCACCCTCCGCTTCGAGAGCTTCACGCATCAAACGAACCGTCTCAAAAGAAGTGTTTTTGGCACGAGGATGAGGAGAAAAAATCACTACATCTCTAGCCTTTATTGCATAAATCGCTGTCCCTGCAGGTGTCAGATCAGGATTAGTAGTTGGAACGATGGATGCAATGATACCTACAGGTTTGGCGTACTTCACAATACCCTTCTCAGGTATCTCATCAATTATTCCGACACTTTTCTGACGTAGCGCATCCCTGAGGATACCACGTATCTTAAATCGCTTACCCATTCTACTTTCGGCATCACCTAATCCACTTTCCTCAATACCCATGTCTCTCAACCGAGAAAAGGTCTTTTTATTAGAAACAGCCCATGCGACTGCCTGACACAAACGATCTAACTTTGCCTGATCATACATTTCAATGATAGCAAGCGCTTTCTTTGCACGTTCAAAGACTGTCTCTAGTTCAATTTTCTGCTCCTCCCTAAGTTCTTGTGTTTTAGTTAGTGTCTTTTCCACTTTGATTACCCCCAAATTGATACCATCAATATTTTATTCAGTAATTTATTGTTCCAGTGTACGGAACCGCATTACATTTAACGGAACACAAATCTATTTTACATCGAGATTTTTCAAATTGCAATACTTTTACTTCAATGCTTGGATGTTACGGGTTCAAGTACATAATGGTCGTAACTGAATTATGTGTGTTAATTACGGGACTTGTTTAGTCGATCACTCTATTCGCGCCGAATATGGTGCCCCAGCCAGCGAATACACAAATGGCCTCCTTCCCTACCAGGCGTTCGCTTCCGTCGTCTGCTTGCCGTACCCGACCAACTTGTGCCATGGTCTGGTCAGAATCACGTTATGGCGTTATGATGATTGCTAAGTCTATTATTTTTCGCCTTAAAAATACGGATAGCCCTTCATTAATTGTCGCTTGTCACCCGCTTAAAGATTTGAATTACGTCTGATGAGTTGTCCAATTGACGCACGGAGTTATATCCATAAAATTAGGTCTAGTTGTAGGGGGTGTTATTTGTTGATTCGGGGCATTCCCTATTTGATTTTGGCCACTCTGCTTTGGAGTGGCAACTATATTGCTGGGCGAATCTTGGCACCAGCCATGCCAGCACTATTCTTGAATGGGGTTCGTTGGAGCCTGTCGGCCATTGAGTTATTAATCATTTTTGCAATCACAGGAAGACGAATTCCACTGATTCGAAAGTGGAAAGAGTTGTTACTACTTGGGTTCATCGGTATGTTTGTGTTCTCATCATTAAATTATCTGGGATTGCACACCATTCCTGCGGCACAGGCGGGTATTATTTCGGGTTTGATTCCTGTCACCATTCTTGTATTTGGCGTATTTATCTTGCATGAACGCCCTAAGACGAGAGCTTGGCTAGGCACCGTGTTGTCCGTGTTGGGTGTAGGTTTGCTGTTTGGATTAAAAACAGGCAGCAAAGAGTATGCCGTGTCTTTTGGTGATGTAGAGATGCTGCTCGCGGCGATCTCGTGGGGATGGTATACAGTGTTGGGCAAAAAATTCGGCAAAGACCTGACCCCATTGCAACTAACGGCTGGAGCCGCCGTATACGGTGCCATTTTCAGTGATATCGCAGGCATTTTCAGTTATTCACCAAGTGCCATCCACATGACACCTGTCGACTGGATTGCTTTGGTGTATGTGAGTACGGCGGCATCTGTGATCGCGTACTTTGTCTGGACATTTGGTGTCGAGCGTATAGGAGCTAGTAAGTCGGCACCGTTCATGAATTTGCTGCCAGTATGGACGGTTATTTTAGGTGTGGTTTTATTGAGGGAACAGATGACAGGGAGTCAAATTATAGGCGGTGTGATCATTCTTTTAGGTGCCATCATCGCTAGCACCAGTCAGAAAGCCCCACAAGTCAACGTGAAGTAAAGGAGCGATAGCGGTGTTTTCCTATCATATGCCAACGCGCATTCAATTTGGCGTGGGAGAAGCAGAAAATTTACCCCAATACTTGAACGAAATGGGTGTCAAACGTCTGTTACTCGTAACTGATCCCGGTGTGTTAAAAGCAGGTCTAGTCTCGCCGATTGTAGAACATCTGCAACAATCCGGCATCCTGCTCGAAGTATTTGACCAAGTGGCGCAGAATCCGCGCGACACTGATTGTCTGCAAGGTGCCCGCGCATTTACGGCATTTGATGCCGCAGCGGTGCTTGCAATCGGAGGTGGCAGCGCCATCGACACGGCCAAAACGATCGCCCTGCTCGCCAAGTCTGGCGGCACCGCCAGTGAATATGCCGATGGCCTGCTTCCTTATCATGCGATTGCCCCTATCGTCTGCCTGCCGACCACCGCAGGGACAGGTTCAGAAGTGACACGCTCCGCCGTCATCACAGAATCTTCCACGCACCGTAAAATGACGTTGAAACACGCGAACATGCGCCCATCACTTGCCGTACTCGACCCGCTTTTGACGCTCAGTGTGCCGCGCTCGGTGACAG
>JAJZCJ010000296.1 GCA_021846145.1 Bacillota bacterium | reverse complement strand
GATCTATGCAATCACTGGCGTTGCATGTGGAGAGCTAGGCGTTGAGGTGCCCCCACCACTTGCACCAAAAAGTAATAACAAAAAACCAATTGCCGTCAGCGCTAGTAACCATTTATTACTTAATAATTTTTTCACGATATCTTTCATCTCGTCAGACCCCCATTCTCACACCTCACCCCCTGGGTACGAAACGCGCACTGTTGCTGGTGATAGCCCCAAGAGTTCCGCTGTCTGTGCTTGCAACATTAACGCTTCTTGCCTGTGAAATTCGTAGCCAGATACATTTTGACAAGTAATGTAAATACCTGTCACTTGCGTGCTTCCGTCGCTCATCGGGACGGTAGACACTTCTACTGTGAGACTCCCTGTTGGCAGACCCTGCTCTAATGACTGCGCAATGACTCTACGCAATGACTGAGAATAGGAAGTAATGTTTGCATCCCCCTTGACTGTTACGCCCAAATGATTGATCAGAGGTCCACGTAACGCAGCTTCCCACCCCCCTGAAAACGCACCATAGAATAACGCACGTATGGGAAGTAAAAGGGACAGTACAATGACAAGGCCAATCACGGCTCGTGCGTATTTTTGCATCGTGCTTGACGGCAAAATCATATCCAGGATCGCCGCGAACAAAATTAGTACCACCATATGACGCAGCCATCCGGAAACAGCTTCAAGCAACAGGCATCACCTCACAAACGCGGAAAGATTGGTGGTTGCCAGAGCAATCACAATCGTAAAAAAAAACATGATGCCAACGGCAGAAAGTGCAGCAAATACTAACGTCAAACTTTTTCCAATTATACCCAATAATCCGATGATGGGAGTATCTCCTAATGGCTGCATGACTGCTGCCGCTCCGTTGTAAATTAACGACAAGGCAAGTATTTTTAATGCAGGAAACGCACAGATCAGCAGCACTAATACTGCACCTGCAATTCCTGTCGCATTTTTCATCAACAATGTGGCTCCAGCGATCGATTCACTGGCATCAGACACTGCCTTACCGACCACAGGGATTAGATTACTAGCGATGAATTTCGCGCTTTTCAGCGTCACCCCATCAGCAAGTCCTGATAACGATCCTTGCACGGACATGACGCCCAGAAAAGCGGTCATGCCCAATCCAAGAACGGTTAACAACACGGTCCGAATAAGACCCGCCAGTTGAGTTAATTTGTACTGGCTAGAAATTTGACTGACCATTAGCAATACAGTGGTAAAGAAAATGAGTGGAAACACCAGATGAACAACGACATAACTAGTCAAGTTAACGATAAATACTATTAATGGGTGAAATGCAGCCGCTGAAGTGAGTCCACCTGAAGCCGTAACCAGTGCCAAAAATACTGGCATGGAGCCCATCATCATCCCGCTCATATTGTCCATGGCACCCGTTGCATAAGCTGTGGCACTATGAAATGAAGACACTGCCAGCACACTAATCACCAGATACACCATGAAAAACGCGGTTTTACTTACTGCTGGCGATTCAAATGCGGTTTGAATCGTTTCCAAAATGGAGGAAAGTACGGTCAGCAGTAAAATAGCACCTAGCAACCGACCATTGTCGATTAATACCCCGAAAAAAAATCTCAGCAATCCTAACAACAACTTACTTATTGAAAAACCGCTTTTGTCAGGAAAGAAGGCAGGAATCCATTTTCCATCCGGCGTATTAGGAACGAACCCTCCATATTCAGTGATCAATTGTTGCCATGCTTGTTCAATACCATTTTGAGAGATAGCTTGATACTGTTTTGCAGCCTCTTGTACAGGAGTGGCAACGGTTGTCGACGCATTTGCAAACGCTGGGACAGCGAACAACAAATAGAAAAAACAGAAGAAAGCCAGGATCAGTGCTTTTCCTTTTGTAAAAGAAAAAGGATGACGCAAGGAAACCACCTCCTGGCATAGCAATTAGGGTAAAAGATGTGTCATCGTGTCCACCACTGCTGTAATAATGGGTACCGCAAGCACGATAATGGACAACTTTCCAAGCAGTTCAATTTTCCCAGCAATACTCACAACGCCAGCATCACGAGCAATCTGGGCAGCAAATTCCGCCACATACGCGATGCCAATAATTTTTAACACGGTGGCGAAAAATACCACATTGACATTTGCCGCTTCTGCCAACCTTTCAATCGGTACCAATAATCCAATCACGCGTTGCATGACAGCTAAAAACAAAATTGCGGCAACAAACAGGCTGAGATAAAATGACACCTGAGGTGCCATCTCCCGAATGGCCATGACAAGCATGGCAGCAACCACGGCAAACATAATAGTCTGAAACAAATTCATTGCCCACCTACTGACTGAAAAAAACTGCGCGAATTTCAGTAAACAAGTGATTGATATTCGTAACGACAACTGCCGCCACCAGTACCAAAGCAGTAATTGTCACCAACGTGGCAATTTCATCTCGGCCAGACTGTTTAAGCAAACTGGCCAACACTGCCGTGGCAATCCCGATCACTGCGATTTGAAATATCACATGCAGTTCCAGACTCATGATGAGTCCTCCTCTACTACCACAACATGACGACGACTAGCACCCCAATTAGTACGCCAGCGGTACGATACACTTTTTCAAAACGTTCGCGATCAATCACAGCCTCTTTTTCACGATCAGCAAGTTCACTCAAGACTGCACTGATTGCAACGGACTGTAAATCAGCACTCGTGGTGCCAATGGTATGACTAAACTGAGTCAACGTACGAATGTCTTCTGCACTAAGCGACCAATTTTCTCCAGCTTGTCCGAGCGCATCTGATAGCGCATCTGCCGCGTGCGTGCCTGACGCTGACAAAAGTTTTGCCGTCATCGCAAATACTTGGTGTGTTCCGGAGTGTTCTGGGAAATGATTTGCTATTTTTAAGCATGATTCAGGCAAGGGCAAACGCTCATAAGTAATATCCGCGCGCAGCATCCGCAAGGCCGTCATCATGTCCCTGAGTTCAAGTGGACGTTTTCGATACTTTTTAGCAAATTCAAACCCAAACCCTGATGCTCCCAATAACACAGCGCCCGCGCCTACCCACTTTACTAGGAACCACGCCATGGCTTCACCTCGCGCATCTGGCTGTCGTACACGCGAACAATCGTACCTGGTGCCGGAAGGGAAGACAGTTCCACAAATCTTTCTAATGCATGGTGAGTAGTGAGCGCACGCATACCGGATCTAGCAAATAATTCTTCGGCTTTTCCCGCGTGTGCCGATCCCACCAACACGACCCCCGCTTTTGCCAAATCAGCAACAGCTACTGCATCTCTGGCACCCCCCAGTTCATCCGCGATAATCACTTCTGGAGACAGCGAACGTAACGCCATCGTCATACCGATCTGTTTTGGGCAGGCGTCCAGTACATCAGTCGCCATTCCGACATCAAATTGTGGAATGCCATTCACTGTGCCAGCAATCTCTGACCGTTCATCAATCAGTACCACACGCAGCGGTCGCTTCAACGGTGATTCACCACTTCCAAGCATTCTTGCAAGATCTCGTAACAACGTCGTTTTCCCTGACGAGGGAGGACCAAACAACAAGGTGGAATGAAGTTGGTTGTTTCCCTTCCACAGCATGGATGTCAATGTCTTCGCACACCCGTGCACTTCTTTTGCCAAACGAATATTGATTGAACTAATATCTCGGAGGGTTTGCACACCGCCTTCCTGGTTGAGGACGACTTTACCTGCAATCCCTACCCGATGACCACCAGCGAGCGTGATAAACCCACTACGCAGTTCCGCCTCCACCGCATATAGTGAAGACTTAGTCAACGTGGCCATGATGAAGCGCAGATGTTCATGATTAATCGTGATCGGTAAAAATACACCTGGCCCCACCAATTGCACCATGCGGCCAATTCGTAAACGTATTTCCGTAACCTGCTCAAGTTCTAAGAT
>JAJZCJ010000295.1 GCA_021846145.1 Bacillota bacterium | reverse complement strand
ATGGGGACTATTGTTGCCGATTGCTATTTCACTGACTACTGCGACGGGAATATCACTTGTCTTGACACTTGCCGCTATTTTTGCCGGAGGGACGCTTGGCGGTTTTGCCTCTCCCCTAAGTGACAACACGGCCACGCTTGCGCTTGTACTGGAAAAGCCGGTGATGGATTTAACAAAGCCATTACTGTTGCCTGCAATATTTTCAGGAGTGGTGGCATTGTTGCTTTTTTTTGTAGTGGGGTGGGTATAGGGTTACGAATCTTTATTTACAAACCTGCGCAATGACATATACATCGCTATTCGCCATGGCAGCAACATGCCAAATGCAAGAATAAAAAAGATGGCACCCGTTTGTGGGATAGTCACGAATTTTTCAATGTAAGAGTGAAGGAGGATGCGAATAATAAGTAGCCCAAATAGCACCAAAATAAATGTTGGTGAGCGTTTAAGGTAAATCTGATTATCGGCACCGCGCTGCATTTTGGAACTTGTAATAAGCGGGACGGAGAAAATCATTCCGATCAAAAATGCTGCAATAGCATATAAAAAGGAGATTCGCATGATCGGCGCAATGAACATGAGAAATCCGGTCGACATTCCAAGCGGTGGAATGATGATCTTCATTACGGAAGTTGGTTTTTTGGCCGCTTGCATGCGGATGGCAATAACAATCAAGGCTCCGACCACAATCATTAGTGTGCTCAAAAGTTGTAGTGTGGGATTGGCGATGGGAGGCATCGTTTGACTCCTTAAAAAATTTTTATGAATAGTATTCATCTTAACCTAATGTCAATTAGGCATCAACTTTTCGTTATTTATGGGTTGAGCTTTTGGGTTGCAAAGAGTAGGCTATAAAAGATAATGTGGCTTTGTGATGAAGGAGTATAGAGATGGTGAAAAATGATTTGTTTTTACGAGCCTGTAGGCGTGAGAAAGTGGATAGACTACCTGTCTGGTATATGCGTCAAGCAGGGCGTTATCAAGCAGAATACAGAGAAATTAGAAAGCATCACACGTTAGAGGAAATTTGTCTTGAGCCTGAACTTTGTGCCAAGGTCACCACACTTCCTGTTGAACAACTTGATGTGGATGTTGCCATTCTTTTTTCAGACATCATGATTCCCCTTGGTCCAATTGGGGTGGAATACTCATTAGTAAAGGATAAGGGTCCAGAAATAGCTAATCCTTTTCGCTCATTGCGTGATGTGGAGCAACTTAGGGAAATTAATCCACAAGTGGATCTGCCTCACGTTTTGGACACCATTGTGATGTTAAAGCAGCAACTCGAGGTGCCATTGATCGGCTTTTCTGGTGCGCCATTTACCCTTGCAAGCTATATGATTGAAGGAGGTCCATCCCGCGATTATTTGAAGACCAAAACATTAATGCATCAAAATCCTGATGCATGGGCACTTTTAATGGACAAGCTAGGAGATATGGTGGTGACTTATCTACGAGCGCAGGTGCTTGCAGGTGCTGATGCAGTGCAGGTGTTTGACAGTTGGGTCGGGAGTCTGGCACCTGTTGATTATCGACGGTATGTGATGCCTACGATGAAGAAAATATTTTCCAAATTACAGGATTTGGACGTGCCAAGTATTTATTTCGGTGTGAATACAGGGGAACTACTGAGTGACTTTTCTGAAGTGGGGACTAGTGTGGTGGGTGTAGATTGGAGAGTGCCCATTCACGTAGCGCGTGAGCGCACTAACAGGAAAGTAGCCCTTCAAGGCAACCTTGATCCTGCGCTACTGTTCGCGCCATGGCAGGTCATTGAATCGCGAGCTAGGGAGATCATAGATACAGCCATAATGGAACCGGGGTTTGTATTTAATTTAGGGCATGGCGTGTTGCCACAAGTTGATCCCAATGTATTGAAAAAATTGACAGCCTTTGTGCATGAATATAGTGAATATAAAATTGGCGATCAAAGCGAATCAGGGTGGAACAAGTAATGAAGCGTGCGGTACTTTTAATGGCATATGGTTCACCATCAGGTTTAGACGACGTAGCACGTTACTATACGCACATTAGACGAGGCGTACCCCCTGAGCCTGCACAGCTTCAAGCACTGCTTGACCGATACATGGCAATTGGGGGGAACTCACCGCTGATCTCGATCACCAATGCCCAAGCAAGGTTGCTTGGAGAACGGCTTAAGGAACTGCCACAGCGGTATTTTTCCAAAGTGTATATCGGATTGAAACATACTGAACCGTTTATTACTCATGCACTGGAGCAAATGGCAGTTGATGGTGTCCAAGCGGCGGTCGGAATTGTACTTGCGCCTCATTATTCCGCGTTAAGTGTTGGTGTGTATGTGCAAGAGGCGGCAAAAAAGGCGGATGAATTAGGAATTTCGATGAAATTCATTAATGACTGGTATGCCCAACCTGCCTTGAACGAGGCACTTACTATTAGACTTCAGGGTGCACTTGCTAGGTTGCAGGGGGTAGAAAAGGTTAAGGTCGTATTTTCTGCTCATAGTTTGCCAGAAAGAGTGATTGCGATGAATGATCCTTATCCTTTGCAATTGCAAAGACACAGTGACATCCTAGCCACTCGTGTGGGGGTTAAGGATTGGCAATTTGCTTGGCAAAGTGCGGCCAGAACGCGCGAAACGTGGTTGGGTCCAGATATATTGCATGTACTACAGGATTTAAAAGCGCAGGGTTATGATGGGGTAGTAAGTTGTCCTCTGGGATTTATCGCGGACCATCTTGAGGTGTTGTATGACCTTGATGTAGAAGCCAAGGGATTATCTCAACAGCTTGGCCTACGCTTTGCAAGAACAGATTCTCTTAATGCGGATCCTTTACTTATTGAAGCGTTGTTTCAAGCGATACACGAGTGACAATAGATGGGTGAAAAGGGTAGGCACATACTCTTTTCACCTGCATTTGTAAATGACAATTAGCGATCATCATAGGTTGCTTGATTTGATCATCACAATAAGTTTTTCCCCTTGTTGAATAATTCCTTCTACAAGGGGATGCTCATCATCTTGCATCTCCACGTGGTCGTGCTCGATCTCTAGTACGTCCATTGCTTCATCGACGATATACGCAAACTCCTTTATGACAAGGAGTCTAGTATCAGGAGTGTATTCACTTTGGGGCATTTTTAACATTGCTCGCAAATCAATGACCGTCATGACGATTCCGCGCAAATTCATAATGCCAATAATATTCTCAGGTGCCATTGGTACGGGACGAATTGGCTGCATGCGCTCAATAGATTTGACGGTGTCTACCGGCAGGGCATAAAGCTCACTATTAACTCGAAAGGTGACAATTTTCAAAACACGGCCTCCCATCATCACTAACATCAATTCATTTGTTACAGGAGCTTATCAATCAATAAACGCATTGGCATCAATGATGAGGGATACTTCGCCGTCGCCAAGAATGGTCGCCCCAGCAAAATAGGGGATCTTTTTAAGGCGTTGGTCAAGAGTTTTTAGAACCACCTCAAATTGTCCTAGCAATTCATCCACCACAATTCCGACCACTTTGTCACCGCGATTAACAAACACAACAAATCCTGAATTGTTGGTAGTGGGTTCATTAAATACCTTTCGCGCACTTACAATGGGGACGACTCGTTCGCGCCAAATGACTACTTCAGAACCATTTACAGTTTGTGTTCCTCGAAGAACGCCCGTTTCTGTAATACTGCCAATTGGAATTAAATACGGGTGGTCTCCGATCTTTACCATCAAACCATCCATAATGGCCAGCGTCATTGGCAAGCGCACGACAAATTTCGTCCCTTTGCCTGGTTCACTAAACACATCCACTTTACCCGATAACGCCTCGATTTTGGTCTTCACCACGTCGAGTCCCACGCCGCGCCCGGACAAGTCACTGATCGCATCTGCCGTGGAAAATCCTGATGCAAATAACAATTGGTACACTT
>JAJZCJ010000294.1 GCA_021846145.1 Bacillota bacterium | reverse complement strand
GGCCACCGCAGAACGATACCAACTATCCCTACGAGCAAACCCAAACACCCGGTATCCCTTCTCCAGCAACAACTCAGCCAGATAGGAGCCATCCTGACCTGTGATTCCCGTAATTAAAACTGTATTCATAGTAATCCAGACATTTAGACATACCCCCCATCCGACTAGGATTTCCCATGGTAGGGAGTTGGGACGAACACAAAAATAGGACAATTCGACACTGACACCAGAACTCAACATCTTCCCTGACACCGGGGGTAGGGGGCCATGGTAAAAAAACGACGGTTTTATGGGGCTAACTGTCGAACTCGGGTGCCCCATTTCCGGCTCCTCCGTGTAAAATCACAGCGTGCCTCACGTAAACAGAAAACGATAGGTGGCTTCACCGGACGGATACTGTCGATCACTAAATCACCGCGTCCCTAAATATATTTAAGAGCGGTGGAAATGCCCCTAAGCGTGAAATCCCAGTAAATTGACTCCCTTAATTTTATTTCGTTGTCTTTTGGCGCGGTTTTTGTGGCACAACCAAGTAATTTTTCAGAGATGGTTGCAACAAAACTGTTTGAGTCTGCATCCTCACATATTGAGAAGTCTGACAATTTATTAAGGAGATTGGTATCGTAACCTCGACACGATGTTCTGGTAGCAACTGTCGGCTTGAAGGATGCAATAGCCTCTGCGGTCTTCAAATTTGAACCCCCGCCGGATGTTATGGGTAAAATCACAACTGATGCAGTATCCAGTAACGAAGCAAGAATTTCGTCTGAAACTTTTCCAAGAAGTATAACTTTTGACTTATTAAGTTGAAAGCGTACACCGCTATCAATTTCACCGTAAGCAAAGAGTATGTCAGATACCCCTCCAGCAACAACAATGAACTCATCGTGGCGCAAATAAGCCAGAGAATAGTTCATCATACGCCAAAAACCTTGAGCATTTGGAGGATATGCAGAGCCAATAAATAACGCAAATTTTCTTCCCAATAAAGCCTTCTCAAGCAAGAAATTAATAGATTGAGAAGAATTTGAAATTAGTTTTCGATTGGTTCCGTTCGGCGCGATGATAACAATGCTTGCCCCCAGGCGCTTCAATTCATTCATGTCGTCACTGGAAACAGCGATTACTAAATCAGCGCACACTGACAAATCTGATTCAATTTTCATTATTTTAGAAATTATGTCCGTGCGAGATATTCCATGATCTCCCAAAATATTCTTTTTGGTTACGTACTCAATATTGTGAGAAGAATAAACAATGTACGGCCTCTTTGCAATTTGTATAGAACTAATGAATTTTTTTACTGCGGGCCAAAGCCATGGCTGTTCGAGAAAAATAATATCTGGATTCAAGTCGTTAACAATTCTTGATAAAAATTCATAGTAGGATCCGGAAGTGCAGAGAATGGCAGTAGCCAAATCTCCGCAAAAAGGAACATCTACTACAGAGTCAATTTCGTTTTTCGAAACGATCATATCGGTTTCGGAATGGTCGCTATGACCCATTTCTGATAGGGAACAGTTATGCACATCGTAACCCAATGAACGAAGTTGAGTTCGGATTGCATCCACTCTCATTTGTCCCCCATGATTCGGTTTGGCCATAGGGTATGTGGTTAGTTGTAATATTTTCTTCATTCGGCACCGCCTGAGACGCAAAATTTAAAGAACTCCTCGCCAAACTCATTCCATGTGCGTGGAATATATTTTTCGCGTGCAAGAAGCCTGAGCGACTTGACATATTCAATATCTGTCGCCATTTTTTCAATCTCATTTAGCCAGGATGCTGGATCATTGGAATCGCAGGATGGCATCAAATTTTGGGTAGCCTCCAAAATTGCGGGGGTAGATGATGTAATGCACGGCAACCCATGTGTTAGGGATTCGGACGCGCCCAAGCCCCAGCCCTCATTATGCGAAGGAAATACTGAGAAAGATGCATTTTGATAAAACCAGATAAGTTCATCGCCATCAACGTCGTCATAGAATTTTATATATTCTTGCATTTTGTGGTTGGATGAATATTTATCCTTGACATCGTCCACCCCCCAACCCCACATGCCGATACATATCAGAGTTGGAGTCTTATCGCCAAGACGGGCATACAGGCTCTCCCAAACATCCAATAATAAAATATGATTTTTTCTTTTTTCAATTGTGCTCACATAAATAACAAAAGATTCAGTTATGTTTCTTGACTTTTTTAATATGAAGTTGAATGGCAGTTTTTTCTCTGTGTCACCAAGTCGAAGAAATTCGACAGTCTTGCACCCGTTTATTTTTTCATCTCTGATAATGCTGAAGTATTCTTTTTTCGATGTGTTTGATATGGTGAAAATCTTATCTGATAACGTGCTAAGCCGGTAAAAATAATCAAAAAACATATTGCAAAACGATGTGTTTGGTAGGAAATCAGGATGCCTTATTGGTATCCCGTCATAAAACGCTCCGACAAATTTGAATTTATGTAACTTCTTAAGTGCGTGTATGATTTCATAATTTGAGTTGTCCCAATCTAGACCTATTGAAATAACCGTATCTGATGCATCAAACGGGCATGATATGCTACGGGCGAGCAAGCGAGATGGAGAGAAAAAATTTTTAAACTCATCGCGCTCATAAGGGAGGTAGTAGATGGCATCTGGAATGAGTGGCTCTGTAAAATCTAATGCCAATTTGGCAATATCAAAAACGCGATCTCTAACAGGTTGACCGGATTGTATATTCTCTAATGCATACAGTAAGTTATCAACAAGATCTTTGTCGACGACACTGATTCGATCTTTAGTTAAATTAAAAACAAAGTAGTTTATGGGAATGATCTTACATTCAAAAGAATGCCTAACAACCTCAATCAATGTACGAATAATTCCAACTGGTGGCCTATTCCATTTAAAAATGCTGGTGACATCTATAAATATAGCTGGAGTCGTTTGTTTTGTCCTTTTTTGTCTGTTCAAATCTTTTTTGAGCAACAGAAAATTATTTTCTATCATGGACAACCGCTGAATAATCTCATTGTGTTGAGCCTTATCGGATGCGCTCTTTCCATTCACTGCTTGCCATTGCGCGACCTGCTGCGTAAGATTGCCGATCTGCTGACCTTGAATCAGCATTAAATTTAGACGCTGATCAATGTGTGAAAGCCCCACTAGCGCGCTTTTCTGGTTTTCTTCTTGGCGGTTGCGGCGTCTGAATGCCCCCCAAAACCAATGTTTGGCGCGCTGTTCATCGGCAATCAATTTTTGGAGACCTTGGATCTCGTCGTGTGGTCTGCATTCCGATGACTTCGCCAACTGCGTGATGACGCCTGCCTTGCCGTACCCCATAGAAAGTCGTCCAAGATAGTAGGCCAAGCCGTGCGCGTCGGGTTCGCGGTGCAGAAGGTTTTGATACGCCTCCGTTACGAAAGCACGCCCGTCGAGAGCAAAGAGTTCGGAAATGTGCTGAATGGGCATGGCGGGTTTTTCCTGTTCAGTCAAGGCTAAGTCGAGGTGTACCCGACTGCGTACTCATACAGGCCATTGCTCGCAATGCGAGATAGGGGCCTGCTCACGAAACTATGAACACCTCATATTCCCTGTACAGGGCATGAAAGTGTGGCGTAACCGTTAATCAAACGGCGTTCTGTTTATCCCTCTAATTTTTTGTCAGGATGCAGGCTCCCACGATATACGGAGTTTGCTTTCATGACAACCCTTAGCCCACCTTTAACGAAATAAACGAGAATACCGCCAATTTTTCCGAATGAATTTATTTAATACGTTGATTATAATGGATTCATGTTTTTTTGTCTCGGGAAATTCCTTGTGTAGTGCCATAATCTTTTGCTTTGTTCAATAAAACCCCTTGTTTTTCTGGTACTGAACTTTAGACATACACCCCCCCATCCGTCTCGGATTTCCATGGCGGTGAGGTGGGTCGAACACA
>JAJZCJ010000293.1 GCA_021846145.1 Bacillota bacterium | reverse complement strand
CTATTCGCTGTCTTTTGCCCCTAATCGCACTTTTTTTACAATATCCCAGCTCATCCAAACAGCACCTGCCGCGAAAAGAATATCTCCCGGCATCCTCAGCCACTGCCATATCACAGTAGTATTGTAGAATGCCAAGCTTCTTGCATAGGCGTAGCTGTGAGTATATACAGCTGCCAATTGTGCAAACCCAATTGGCCAGAAATTCAAGACGAGCCACAGTAGCATCCCGAGATTATATAACCAGAATGACCAGACGGCCGAACGTTCCAACCAAGGTTTATCCCCGACTAAGTATCGTAAGGCGAAATACATTAGTCCAATTCCCAATAATCCAAAAGCACCAAACATGGAAGTGTGCGCATGAGCTAGGGTCAAGAAAGTACCATGTTCGTAGTAATTAATTAATGGAGCATTGATTAATCCACCCATTACACCGGCTCCAAAAAAATTCCACATGCCCGATCCAATAAGATATAGAAAGGCCACGCGATGCGGAAATTCCTGATGAGCTTTGAGATAACGTGAATGTTGAATGGCTTCGATCACCATCAGCAGCAAAGGAAGCACCTCAATAAAAGAAAACATACTACCTAAACTTAGCCAAATCCACGGTTCTCCGATCCAATACATATGATGGCCTGTACCGAGAATTCCACCCAAAAAAACCAGAATCAATTCAAACCACGTCGTCCGCTCTGCTGTCTTGCGAGAAAGGATACCGAGTACTACCAAGAGATAGGCGGTAGCGATGATGGCAAAGAATTCAAAAGTCCCTTCCACCCAGAGGTGAACCACCCACCAACGCCAAAAGTCGGTTAACGTGAATGAAGTCATAATCCAAGTGACTGGAAACATACCAAACACATACATTCCCGCAATAGATGCACTTGAATACAATAGAAGATGTTCAAGACTGCTAAATCCTTTTTGTTTTTTCAATGCTGGCCAGAGCGCTCTACCAACAATGAATACCCACAAAATCAACCCAACAAATAGAGCTAGTTGATCAAAGCGACCAAGTTGCAGATAACTTAATCCCTGATTTCCAAACCAGAACCAGCTATTCCCAGGCAACCAGCCTTTGATCCCGGCATACAGCCCAAAGAGCGTGGACAGTCCCACTACCCAAACCGCGATAAATAAAATGTCTACCAACAGGCCTTGATGTTTCGGTTCTTTCCCGCTAATGAATGGAGCAAGAAAAATACCAGCGCCCATCCAAGATATTGCAATCCAAAAGATGGCTGTTTGTATATGGATCGCCTTAAGTACGTTGAATGGAAGCAAATTGAGAATATTAATCCCAAAAAACCCGCCCCGTTCAGCGTAATAGTGCGCCATCATAATACCCGCGCCAATTTGAATTAAAAATAAGATAGCCACACTAATAAAGAATTTCCCCGTTTTTCTCTGACTAGGAGTCAGTGTGGGAAAATTGATAAGGGACGCTTCCCCTTCCTCTTCAACAGGGGATGTGATATGTGCAAGGTAAAAATAAAGAGTAGCCCCCACACCTGCCAACAATAGACCAATAGAGGCCCATGTCCATATAAAAGTTTGGGTAGTCGGACGATTACCAACCAAAGGGTCATAAGGCCAATTGTTGGTATACGAATAATCCAATCCCGAACGATGGGCTACTGCAGTCCAAGAAGTGTATAACAGAAAGTCCGACGTGGCCAACGAAGATGTCGAAGTTAATGCATGCGCGGCCGTATAGCCCTCTTGACGATCCGTAACTAACAGAGAAGCAGCTGTGCTATTCAGTAGTGAGGTCATGGCAGATGCCTCGTAGTCAGGCACTACTACGACTTGGCCATTCCAACTGGGATGTTGCAGAAGATCTTGCATCTTTTTTTGGGCCAACATTTGATCCCCAAAATTAAGAAGATGATATGGCCGTCCGTATGTCTGTATCGCGTAATTATCTAGTGTTTTTTGTGCCCACTCATGCAGTAGTTGAGCGGTATAGTCTTCGCCAAAGTAAGCCCCATTTCCATATACACTACCGTAGTCCATCAGGTCTGCTTCTTGAAAACCTGCTTTACCTGCTGCAATCTGCGCTCCCGTCATGACCACTTGTCCAGTCGTAGAGACGATTTCACTCGGAATCGGCGGTGATCCTTGGTAAGTGATGACGGTGGCCCATACAAAGATAGCTAAACAGGACACTAGTACGACTAGAAATATTCTTTTCAACCATCTTATCACTCGATCATCGCTACTGAAAATATTTTTCATTTGACTTCCTCCATGGATGACAATTGATTTTAATTAGTGACCACTATTTTACCGACAGCCCCTTTATCGAATTGTTTCATAGAATGAGAAACAAACGCATAGGTACCAGGAGCGGTAAAATCAAGCGTAAACATTGCGCCATCACCAGGTGCTACCGTATAGGCCTGCACATCATAGAGGTTGTTTTTGGGGTTACCTGATGCTTGAGCATCTCGGATAATGGTGCCCACGACATGGAATGCAGAAAAATCATTGGGTCCCGCATTGACAAATGCAATCGTAAAAGGTTCTCCCACTTTCGCATGTAAGGGGGAATCAACATACCTGTCTGCTTTTCCATTAAATACGACAAATGACGGTTGTCCGTTAAGCACATCGTTCAAATTACCACTTTGGTAAAATTCACTTTGTTCAATCGCGACATTCGGTTTGTGTCCTCCTTTAGGCGTGACGACCACCATCCCATACATTCCCTGAGCAATATGCAATGCCATGGGGACAGTTTCGCAATGATACATGAACACGCCAGGTAGTTCCGCTGTAAAACTAAACGTCTTACTCTTACCTGGCATCACATCTACGAAATCTTTGCTTGGTGCGACCAGTGCGGCATGAAAGTCAATCGAGTGCATCATATAGGGATCTGCATTGTGAAGTGTTACTGTCACATGATCCCCTTGATTTAAGTAAAGTACAGGACCTGGCACCGTGCCATCAAAAGTCCATGCGTGAAAGGACACGCCATCAGCAATCTGAACAAAATTTTCCTCTGTCGTGAGATTAATCGTGACATGGTTCCCTACTCTTGTTTCTATCATGGGTATCGCTTTTTGATTAAGAGTATTGGCACTTGACGCAGCAAAAGAGTAAGGAGAAGATAGCAAGATTGTGGCACCCAACACTCCTAAGCCGAGACCTATGCGTTTGAAAGATGATAAATCCCCTTTTTTAGTCATCTACATGTCCCCCTTAAGATTTAGTCATTACGTAATTCTCATAAAATGAGCTTTCTTTATCTATAGATTGTTTTTGTATGACATGGCTATTCACCCCCTCTCTATACGCAACTGGAGTGTCACATTTAGAGAAAAAAATGACAGTGATAAATATCACACAAATCAATAAATAGTAGATATGTACTGGAGGGAGGGTCGCTATTACGACTAATAAAGTAACAATTTGCGGTGGAGAAAAATAGGTGTTATCGATTGATATTTGAGGGGTGTTTTCCAAGCGTTTTATTAAATTTATACAGATAGTCGATTGTTTTTCCTAATTTTTGGATATAAAAAATATATTTTTCATCTAAATCAGTGTTGGTATTCAAATGATTGCGCACATGACTGACAAGCAATTCTTTGATGTCTGCCAACTCTTTAATCATCTGTAATGGAATGGGCTTGACGAAAGTGAGATCAAGTTTGTCTTCAATCTCATCAATTTGTGATTTTATCTGTTCCAATTCCTCCATAATTGATTGATGTGCAAGAAACTCATCAGTTGTTGAGTTATCGTAATTTTCCATTTCAATGCCTCCCGACACACGAAATTGCATCTTATCCTGATTCTTTTACTCTAATCTATTTCCCGCTACCCTCATGTGATATATGTCATAGCCATGACACGCAAATAGCAGTAAGGTAATCACATCAAATGCAAAATTCCAAAGGATAATAATGAAAGGGGTTTTTCAAAATG
>JAJZCJ010000292.1 GCA_021846145.1 Bacillota bacterium | reverse complement strand
CGATCTGTGTTGATGTATGGTTAAACACACCAGTCAAGTTCATGGAAGCCAGTGGAACTAGTGGACAAAAAGCAGCATTAAACGGCGTGATTAACTGCAGTGTGCTCGACGGATGGTGGGCAGAAGGATATAACGGTGAAAATGGATGGGCGATAGATAGTGACCCGTCTTTATCGTTTGAGAAAATGAACCGAGTTGATAGTAGTGCACTTTATCATTTACTAGAACACGAAATCATTCCCTTGTATTATCAAAAGAATGATCGCCATCTCCCCTCCAATTGGATTCACTTAATGAAAACATGCATACGTACACTGGCTCCCCAATACAATACGCATCGCATGGTTTTTGACTATGTAGATCAACTCTATGTGCCTACTGTGGAGAATCAGGATATTTAAATGTTCTCAAAGAAACGGGGATGATGATTTGGAAATAATAATCAATGAAAATTCCGACTGGTCTCGAAAGGGACACATTAACCGTATTCGCTTGATGATTATTGATCCATTTACATTATTCGCCTATTGGGAGGTGAGTACTCTCCATCAACAGCTCATCAGTGACCACTTTCAATGCCGTTGGGAGGAACTCCCGCTGTTATTACTGTTACATGACACGACAACTATTCACTTTAACGGCACCAATGCACCCATAGTTAGTCAAGAACGCGTCAATGCAGGGTCTGATCATTGGTATTTTCGGCACACATCTCCTCAGCATCGTTATGTCCTAGACCTAAGAACTACCACGTTATCTGGTCAACATTTTGCCATCTTACGTTCAAATGCGGTATTGACCCCTCCCATTCCAGGAGAGATGCCAGGTACGCCGAACTTTGAATGGCAGGAACAAGCTGACAATACATTGGCAACCACCCATGTGTCGACAAATTATGGGATGACTACCGATGCCGTAGCTAACCCGCTTTTGAAAATTCCCTATCACAATGAGTTTGACGGGTACCGAATTATTGAGAGGGGGCCTCTCACATGAATAAGGGTAGTTTGGCAATCATTTTGCATGCCCATTTGCCATATGTATTTCATCCTTCCTCCGAACATCGGCTTGAGGAACGCTGGTTAAATGAGGCCATTACCGAAACCTATATCCCTCTGTTACTCATGATGAACCGTTTGCGGCGCTCTGGTGTTATTTTTCGGCTTACCATTTCCATGACACCCACGCTACTCACCATGTTGGCAGATTCTGAACTGCAAGCTAGGTATATTGAGCACATTGATAGTCTGATTGAACTAGCCGAAAAAGAAATTCGCAGAACAGATGCAGATCCGCAGGTAAATAATTTGGCAGATACATATCTGTCCCATTTCAAGGAAATTAAATCATATTTCATTTCCTTAAATGGCGACTTAATTAGCTCCTTTCGCTCGCTTGAACAGGATGGATGGATTGAACTTATCGGCTCCGCCGCCACTCATGCTTTTTTGCCCCTAGTCCAAACCAAGGAAGCTGTAAGAGCGCAACTGATCACAGGTATGGAAGAGTTCAAACGACACTTTGGTCATTTGCCACACGGCATTTGGTTGCCAGAATGTGGATACGCACCTGAATGGGACGAAATATTAAAAGAATGTGCGGTGGGTTATTTTTTTGTGGATGCACACGGTCTGACCACAGGCAATCCTAAACCACCTTTTGGCACGTTAACTCCGGTGCATACCCCAAACGGCATCACTGCTTTTGCGCGTGATCCCTCCTCTTCACAACAAGTGTGGAGTTCTAAAGAAGGATACCCTGGAGATTATGATTATCGAGAATATTACCGTGATATCGGCTTTGATCTGGATCTAAAGTACATTCAGCCCTACATTCATCCAACCGGCATTCGCGTCAACACCGGCTTAAAATACTATCGTATTACCGGTCAAGGGGATCATAAAGAATGGTATGATTTTGACCGTGCCAAAGACAAAACAGCCCGCCACGCTGAACATTTTATCCAAGAAAAATGGGCACAATTGTCCCATGCCGCAGAATCCATGACTACTTCCCCATTAATGGTTGCCCCCTTTGATGCGGAATTATTTGGCCATTGGTGGTACGAAGGCCCTCAATTTCTTGAGATGCTGTTTCAAAAACTTCATTACGACCAACACGATATCGCACTCGTCACACCTTCTGAATACCTTGCCGAACAAAACGACCTTGCCGTGTCTTCATTATCTTTTTCGTCATGGGGTCGACAAGGGTACGCAGAAGTATGGCTGCGTGATGAAAACGACTGGATATATCCTGCGCTTCACTTAGCGGAACAGCGTATGATTAAATTAGCAGATTCATTTACAGACCCTACCACCCTCGAACGACGTACCCTTAATCAAGCAGCTCGGGAACTGATGCTGGCACAAAGCAGTGACTGGGCGTTCATCATGGATAACAAAACCATGGTGGACTACGCTGTGGAGCGCACAAAAACCCATATCAACCGTTTTACCGCATTATTCGACATGCTATCGAGTCGCGTGATTGACGAGCACACATTAACAGCAATCGAGTACTACGACCATCCTTTTCCACAACTTCGCTTTGAGACCTACCGCACCAACACACTTGAGGTATCCCCACCTAGATTACCTAGGAAACGTGTATTGTTCTTGTCTTGGGAATTCCCACCGATGACGGTAGGCGGCCTCTCCAGACATGCGTACGACTTGTCTCGTCATCTGGTGATGGAAAATTGGGAAGTACACGTCGTCACCACCGCAGTCGAGGGAAGCCTAGCAGAAGAAGTAAGAGAGGGCGTATACGTGCACCGAATAGCCACGCATAAGCCTGATGGTGGGGAATTCGTTCATTGGGTATTTGCGCTAAATTTAGCCATGATTGAATACTGTACACAACAGTTATTCAAGTCCACTACGTTCGACTTAGTACACGCTCATGATTGGCTTGTCTATTATGCGGCGAAGGCATTGAAAGAACAATCCGGACTTCCGCTGATCGCAACCATTCACGCGACAGAACACGGAAGAAACGGCGGTATTTTCACTGACTTGCAGCGGTACATTCATGGGGTAGAATGGAAATTGACGTTTGAAGCTTGGAGAGTGGTGGTATGTAGTACCTACATGCAACGCGAAGTGGAGCAAATTTTTCATTTGCCTAACAATAAGATTGACATGATCCCAAATGGCGTCGATCCTAAACAATTAGAGTTTCAGCAATTAACTACTAATGCAACAAAATATGCACTCCCTCACGAAAAAATTGTCCTTTTTCTTGGCCGCCTAGTACGCGAGAAAGGTGCCCAAGTGCTGCTAGAAGCGATACCGGAAATTCTCACCATCAGTCCAGATGCAAAATTCGTCTTTACAGGTGAAGGTCCGATGCGTGCCGAACTAGTTGCGCGCACCAAACAACTAAGCATTGCCCACAAGGTTCTCTTTACTGGTTTTGTGTCAGATATAGACCGCAATTTACTGTTAGGAAATGCGGCGGTTGCAGTGTTCCCCAGCCTTTATGAGCCATTTGGCATTGTCGCGCTTGAGGCCATGGCCGCAGGGTCACCAGTGGTAGTATCAGATGTCGGCGGATTAGCGGATATTATCCACCATGAGCAAGACGGACTTACGGCCATCAATGGCGATGCTCACTCTTTTGCTATTCAAGTCAGCAGAATACTAAATGACGCTGCATTTGCAAAGCGCTTAGCCGAAGCTGCAAAAACAGAAGTCCTGCGTTATAATTGGCGACATCTCGCTGTCGCGACCATCGACGTATACGAAAAAGTCCTCAAAGCAAAGGAGAACGAACATGACGAATGAATCGCTATTAAAACCAAAGCGCATTGATTGGGTGATGACTAGCATCAGGTGATCAAATTCCGTTCTCGGTGAAAACTAGGGGGACGCTTTTCTAAAAAAGAGTGAACCCCTTCTTTATAGTCATCCGTTGTCGATAACATACTTTGCGTGAGTCTTTCCT
>JAJZCJ010000013.1 GCA_021846145.1 Bacillota bacterium | reverse complement strand
TGGCATCCGGGAAGAGGTGATAAGAATCGTCCATAATGATATTTTGGATTGGTTTCATCACTATGGCTATTTGGTGTACCGTGGGCAAATGCTGTACTTTCCGTCTGTTTTAGCAGGGATGATCGGTGCAATCGTGGGAATCTTTCATTTAAATGAAAAGAGGTTGCAAAAGACTGAACAATGGTTAGATAAATATGGTTCTTTCGCACTATTTGGTGGTTTTTTTGTTCCAGGTGTCAGGCATGTTACGGCAATTGTAGCTGGTTTTGGCAATGGCAGGGTGGCAGTGGTACCGAGTCAATACTCGTCAGAAAAAGTGATAATCATTTAACAAATGGAGGGAAAATGTGTTGGAATCGATTATTAAAAGAAATATTAAAGATTTAGACTATCCATTAATTATGGTGATGATTCTCATATCGATTTATAGTGTCATCGCAATTTATACTGCCACTTATGGAAAAAATGACCTCAACATTCCATCTCACATTATCATTCGCCAATTGATATGGGAAGGTTTGAGCTATATCGCCATGTTTGCCATGATGCTGGTGGACTACCACGCTCTTTCTAAATATAGGTGGTTGATTTATGGTGGATCGTTATTTCTACTAGTAGTGGTTTATGCGTTTTCTAGGGTCAACGGCGCACACAGCTGGATTCATCTTCCTGGTGGGGGTAGCATTCAACCTTCGGAATTTGCTAAGTTGGCTACCATTATATGGACTGCAGATTACATGTCTAAGATGAATGAAAAAGAATTTCCTGATTATTCGTTCAAGGGATTATTGCCGATCATTATTGCTTTTGTTGTCCCTTATGTGTTGATATTGAAAGAACCTGCACTGGGTCAAGGGTTGGTTATGCTCGCGATTATGTTTTCCATGGCACTCGTTTATGTGAAACGCAGACACCTTCAGGTTTTGCTAGCTATAGGCGGAGTGATTGTCATTACTTTTGTTACAGCAGTTGGTATATATCCCAATCAAACGATAAAAATATTGGATCACCAGCACCTCTTGCGTCCTTATCAGACAGGGCGACTGATTTCATTCATTGATCCGGCCTATAGTCCCACTGGATCCGGTTATCAGGTGCTTGAAGCGGAAATTGCCGTTGGTTCAGGCAGTGTCTTTGGTGAAGGATTGCTGAAAGGTTCACAGACTAACGGGAGTTGGGTGCCGTTTCAATGGACTGACTTTATTTTTTCCGCGATCGCTGAACAATTAGGATTTGTTGGTTCGAGCGTATTGATCATGCTGTTTTTAGTCATGTTGTATCGGATGATTCGGGTCGCAATGACCTCGCTTGATGATTTTGGAGCTTATCTGATCGCAGGTTCAGTGGGTATGTTTGCTTTTCAAATATTTGAAAATATAGGGATGAATTTGGTAATAAGTCCAGCGACTGGAATCACACTCCCTTTTGTCAGTTACGGAGGCTCCTCACTTATTGTTAACTTTCTTAGCATAGGGATTGTACTTAGTGTATCTTTGAGAAGAAGAACATTGAGATTTGATTAAAATAACACTTGCGTCAGATTACCTTACATTTGTTGTTGACGTTTAGGGCGTATTTCGCGTATACTAACCACAATTACTAAGAATACTAAGGTTAGGGGATAGAAAATATGACGCCGTCTGATATTTTGGCACTTATTCGCGAAAAAAACATACAAATGGTGGATTTTAGAATTATTGATTTACCTGGAAGACAACATCATTTGACAGTTCCTGCCATAGAAATAAATGAAGAAAATTTGACGCATGGCATCGCGTTTGATGGATCGAGTATTCAGGGGTTTCGCAGTATTGAAGAAAGTGACATGGTGATGCGCCCTGACTTAGATACCGCTTATATTGACGCGTTTACAGCTGTACCTACTCTTGACCTATTATGTGACGTATATGATCCAAGCGGTGTGCGCTACAACCGGGATCCGCGGTTTATCGCGCAAAAGGCAGAGAGCTATTTGAAGCAAACAGGCATTGCTACAAATGCGTATTTTGGGCCGGAACTTGAATTCTTTGTGTTTGATGATGTGCGCTTTGCGACAGAACAGTCGGGTGCTTTTTATGCGATTGATTCTAATGAGGCAAACTGGAACACCGGTAAAGTTGAGGGACCTAATTTAGCTTACAAAATAAAAAATAAAGGTGGCTATTTTCCCGTACAGCCTACCGATAGTCAGCACGATTTACGTACGGAAATGGTGCAAGAATTGATGAATGCTGGTATTCGTGTGGAACGCCATCATCATGAGGTGGCATCTGCAGGACAGGCTGAAATTAACTTCCGATTTGATTCGTTGACTAATGTGGCCGATAAGTCGATGTTGTTCAAATACATCATCCGGAACGTATCTAAACGCTATGGTAAAGTGGCGACGTTTATGCCCAAACCCTTGTTTGGCGATAATGGTTCTGGCATGCATGTTCACCAGAGCTTATTCATGGAAGACACCTCTTTATTTTTTGAAGAAGGAGCTTATGGCAATTTAAGCAAAATGGCGTTGCATTATATTGGTGGCATCTTACATCATGCACCTGCCATCTTAGCTTTCGCCACGCCTAGCACCAACTCATTTAAACGCTTGGTACCAGGGTTTGAAGCGCCAGTTAACTTGGTCTTTTCCAAGGGCAATCGCAGCGCGGCAGTACGTGTGCCTGTGGCGGCTGTTTCGCCAAAAACGGCAAGAATTGAATTCCGCACACCGGATGCCACTGCAAACCCTTATCTCGCTTTTGCTGCGATGCTGTTGGCAGGACTTGATGGAATCAAGAAGGAAATGGATCCTACGGCACTTGGTTATGGCCCTCTAGATAAAAACATATATGATCTTTCCAATGATGCGAAAAAGAACATCAAGGCGGTTCCGGGCTCTTTGGAAGAGGTACTGCAAGCATTGGCTGATGATCATGAGTTTCTGCTTGAGGGTGGCGTTTTTGACAACGACTTTATACAGACTTGGATTGACTTCAAACTAACGACAGAAGTGAAGCCGTTGGCATTGCGTCCACATCCTTACGAGTTTCAAATGTATCTGGATCTATAAGTATCACATAGCTTTAATCACACTGAGTGTATGGCGTGCGCGTTTCGTGCGCGCTTTTTTTTATTACAAAATAAAATGTGGTAGACTAAATTAGAACGTGAGAGGGGTGTTTTTTTGCATTTAGGTGCTAATGTTTCGATTGCGCAAACAGGATTGCTGCGTGCTGTTGAGGAGTCAATATCATACAATGCAGATACGTACATGATTTATACACGGAGTAACCGCGGAGGTGCAGCCAGACCGATAGAAAATTTTCACCGCGAGGAAGCATTAGAAATCATGAAACTAAATCAACTCGCTGACCCAGTGGTTCATCTTTCCTATTTAGTTAATTTAGCTAGCCCGAAAACGGAAACTTTTGAGTATGGGGTAATGGTGTTATCTGAAGAAATCAAACGAGTAGAATATTTGGGATTCAAGTACATCGTGATGCATCCCGGTAGTCATGTGGGAACTGGTATAAGCCAAGGTATTAAGCGTATTGCAGAAGGTCTTAACGCCATTTTGACGGGGGAAGAGTCATTGTTTCTGTGTTTGGAGACGATGGCGGGAGATGGTTCGAAAGTGGGAAATCGGTTAGAAGAGATTGCGGAATTGGTGTCTCTTGTCGATCATAAGGAACAGCTAGGTGTTTGTATTGACACGTGTCACAATTACAGTGCAGGTTACGATATCGTCAATGATTTTGATGGGTTTTTAAGTAAGTTTGACGAATTACTTGGATTATCACTGCTTAAAGTGGCGCACATCAATGATTCCAAAACTTCTTTTGAATCTCATAAGGATCGACACGCCAATATTGGTCGGGGATCCATTGGTTATGAGGCAATCAATCGCATTGTGCATCATCCTGCGTTAAGCGATATTCCGCTGATTCTTGAAACGCCAGGTGGTTACTATAAACAGGAAATTGCACTGCTTCGCGGTGAAACTGATGAACTGCCTCCAGATGGTAAGAGCATGGGGGAAGGCGCGTAGAATTACGACTTGACACTGGGATTATCAATGACAGAAAAATTTGCAAGGTCATGCCATCCAGCAAAACCAGGCACGGTCAGTTTTACAGAAAGACCTGTTGCGGGAAGGTATTCATACAGGCTTTGTAGTGGATAGGCAGTGTTTTGATTCCAAGCGAGTTTGATGCTCACTTTTCCTGTTTCTGCGATTGGTTGAAGTGGAGTTTGTTTTGAACGAAGGATGAACTGGTTCAGAAGGCGCTGACTTATGGGGTCAGTGGGACTCGTAAGCGGTCCAATAGAGTATAA
The DNA here is from genome assembly GCA_021846145.1 of Bacillota bacterium. The sequence goes on along the minus strand of JAJZCJ010000013.1, from coordinate 18,185 downwards.
CCAGTCATGTGCTCCCCAAGCCACGTACCAGTCACGATTGCCTTTTTTTGAATTTGTCTGTGTCCAACGCAACCATGGTCCATTGAGAGACTTAAGGATAAACTGATGAACGACAGGCAGGTTTCCAAAGAAGGTAGAGGTTGATCGCAAAGAGGGAGTCATGGTATTTAATACGATGTTTTTTCCATTAGCGTTGGAGATAAGTGTATTTAAGGTGCTGATCCAGTTAGCATAGCTGGTGATCGTGGTGGATTTGGACACTTCCGTGACATCCATATGTACATTGTTTGTACCTGATTTTGGATTCAATGACAATGAATAAGACGATGAGTTTTGTAAGTTTACAGTCACTTGATAGGGTTGCTGAATTTGGTTTTTAAAATATAGCGACGGTAATTCAAGGTAAGTAGCGTGAAATGATTTACCAATAGATTGTGCCACTTTACCCATTTCCGGAGGAATCCATGAAGCAACTTGGAGCTTTTCTTCTGGGTTCACAAGATATGTTGCGGGTCCTGAAACTAGATAAAATTGTTGATTAAGCACTACCGCATCAAGTGGCCAATAGGGCAACTGTACATTTTGAATCAAACTTCCTTTATGCGTGTCAATTAGAGTGGGTCCATTTGGAAAATGATTGGAGAATGAAACAAATAGATTCATTGCATCTTCTGATAGTGTATAGAGGGGACGACTGTTTGACCATTCTGTTGCAAATAACTGCTTAATGTCATGATTGTTGCTTACCTGATAGAGATCCTTGTCCATTTTGCCATTGGTACGCAGAGTGAAAAAAACCGAATTTGCCCCTTGGAATAGTTGTATGCTTGGTGCTGGTTGGTTGCCTTCAGATGATGAAGTATAAAGCAGGCCAGTTGATTCTACTGCAGAGTTTTTGCCTGCTAATGACGATTTCCATGTGCTGAAAAATAATCGATTGGATAGTGTGCCAATTAGCGACCAATAAATGGTATGTCCTTCAATGAGATATTGTACGCTTTGATTAGGACTCACTGGTAACTGATATATTGTATTTGCGATCGTGATACGTCCATTGCGCGTTGTTTGTGCAGGGGCTAATTGTGTCCACGAGCGTGAAGAATATGAATTTTTTGGAAACGGAATAAGCCAAGTGGTTAGTTTTTTTGATTTGAATTTTGTACCAGCATCATTATTTTGTGAAGTGGCTGCAAGAGAAGTGGCTGGTTCGTTTACTGTTGTATTTGTAGGGGTTCCGCAAGCTGTGAGCGTAAGGGCTGATGTGAGTATAAACCCTGAGGTTACTACGTGAAAAAGCTTGTTTGTCACCAGTCTGATCCCCCCATCTCTTAGAATCCTTTGAATTTCATCATCATATCAAAAAAAAAAGCGGGTGGGTAGCTTGCCCCACACGCATCAGTCCGGAAAATGTCTTTGTTGTTTATTCAGGGGTGTTCATATCCTTCACCGAGTTGGGACTTTTGCCGAAAACGATCCGCAAGTTGAATCAGCCAGAGGCGATGATATGGCTCCATGTAAAATACCGGTTCGACCCGGGTGGAATCTGTTTCCATGATTTTATATTGCCAAATAGTGGTTTTTGTCGTGGCACCTTCATTCATTTTTACACCAGAGTGAATGGAGTCGCGATACCCATTTTTATAAGAAATCAGTGTGAGTTGTCCGTGTAATTCATTGGCTAGTAATCGATAGCGTGCGCTGCGGATGACGGGTGCTGCGATCCATGGTGTCAAACCGTCTTTGCCTGTGTGATAACGTTGATTATTCTCAATAATAACCACTTCAGCGTCTGCGAGGGGCTCCATGGTGCGACCGTCAATCACTTTTACTCGCAAATACCCGGTTTTTGATCCGCGCACTACAGGGTCGTACTGTGAATCTTGTTGTTTTGCATGCACCGTGGATTGTGCTTGACATGTTGGCATCAAGCCAGCAGTAATCATCGTCGTCAGAGTGAATGATAACACCATATGATGGAGGTGCTTGAGTAAAAGCATGATTAAAGCCCTCCTACTTTTGGAATGGTCGTTAGAAGCTTACCCGAGTAATAGAAATTCAATATTTCAAAGGGTGCTCTGCCCAGTTCAGCAAGGTATTCAGATCCCCATTGTGCCATTTTTTGCGCATTCCTGTACTGCCAATTTGGGCTGTTTTGATATCCTGCTCTGTACTGCAGTTCCATAATCTCTAGATTGGGATTGACATAAGCTAGTTTTCTTGTTTGATAATAAGCGCGATCTGTCGAATCTTGATTGGATTGATCACGGTAAAGTTGAAAATTTACCGTATTGTCCACGTCGAAAGTAAATCCGCCAATTGTTACAGGGTGCAGGTGGTGATACCATGCGAACATTTTTACTGCAACCGCTCCTGCTTCAAGTGCGCTGGGGCGCCATGTTGGGTACCACTCATTAGGTAACACATTGCGACAATACAGATCAAAATTAATTGTTTTCACATAAATAATGGCACCTCTCGGATCGGGTTCTCCCCATGTATTGTTGTCCCTGATTGCCACACGAATACTGCTAGGAAATCCCGTGTTATTCAAGTTGTAAACTTGGGCACTCACCAAGTGGATCGGTTCCAAAACCATGCTGAGTATGGCGGACAGCATGATGATTTTTTGGAAGCTCACGTTCCCTCACCCCCAAAATCTTAGCTCATTACTGTTCAATTTCCCCGAAGATGAAAAAATCATACTAAGAGGAATAAAATCAAAAGCGTTTTTTGTTATAATGAGCGAATTGAGATGAAGTTTGAAAAAAGGGGTGACCGAAAGTGTGGGATCAATCGAAAACCCCATTGTTTTCCGCGCTGAAGCAGCATGCGCAAAGGAGGCCACTACAATTTCATATTCCCGGTCACAAGGTCGGGCGCGCAATGGATGTGGAATTTCGTGATTTTATGGGTGAAAACGCGCTGAGCATTGACTTGATTAACATTGGTCCACTCGATGATCTGCATCACCCAGTGGGGATTATTGATGAAGCACAACGGATGGCCGCACAAGCTTTTGGGGCGGATTATACGTTCTTTTCCGTGCAGGGGACAAGCGGTGCGATCATGGCGATGATCATGTCCGTGGTGGGACCGGGAGATGAGATATTGGTTCCCCGCAACATTCATAAATCAGTGTTATCAGCGCTGATACTTTCTGGTGCAATTCCTCATTTTTTACAACCAGAAGTTGATTTGGAACTGGGTATTGCTCAAGGAGTTCGCGTAGAAACAGTGGAGAAAAGTCTTCAAAGGTACCCGAACGTAAAGGCGATTTTGTTAATCAATCCCACCTATTTTGGTATTTCGATGGATATGGAAAGTGTGGTTACTCTAGCGCATGCACGAGGAATCGTGGTGATGGTGGATGAGGCACATGGAGTGCTCACCCATTTTCATCCAGACCTCCCGCTTTCAGCGATGGCTGCAGGTTGTGATTTGGCAGCAACCAGTGTGCACAAACTGGGCGGATCACTCACTCAAAGTTCGGTACTCAATGTCCGTGAGGGTCTGGTGCGCGCACGTCATGTGCACTCCATTTTGTCGATGCTCACTACGACGTCCACTTCTTATCTTTTACTTGCCTCGCTAGATGCTGCTAGGCGCAATTTAGCAACATGTGGGCATGAACAAATCACACAGGCTTTGCAACTTGCAAAGAGGGCACGGGAACGCTTAAACGAAATTCCTGGGATTTATTGTTTTGATAAAGAGATTTTGCGATCTTCTGCGACATTTACATTTGATCCGTTGAAATTGACTATACACGTGGCAGAAACAGGATGGTCAGGATATGAAGTGGAAAATCATTTACGCGATGAATTTAATATTGAAGTAGAATTGTCTGATCTTTACAACGTGTTATGTATTATTACGTTTGGCGATACGGAAGAAGAAATAGATCGATTAGTAAATGCGTTTGCAGAAATTGCGAAGGAAGCGAGGGCAGATTTTCGTGCGCCAAAGCGTATTTTTGTACCTTCCACGCCGATTCTCGCAATGAATCCAAGAGAGGCATTTTACGCAGATACTGAGGTTGTGACACTGAGAGATGCGATCGGGCGTACGATTTCTGACATGATCATGGTGTATCCGCCAGGAATCCCAATTTTGTTGCCGGGTGAAATTGTAACAGAGGATAATGTCGCGTTTATTGAAGAAAATCTTGATGCTGGATTGCCGGTCCAAGGCCCTGATGATCCATCGATTAGAACTGTTAGAGTGATTAGAAATTGATGCTACCAAAGATTTCAACGTGACAAGTTGTCATATAATCGCTATAGTTAAAATCAAAGTGCAAGGTTATCAAATTCAAAAAAATTGCCGAATCGCGCATCAGCGTACGGAGGAACCAGCATTGCAACTGGGGTGAATCTGCGTAAAGCAGGAGGGCTTCCCGCCCAAACCCGTCAGCTAACTCCGGAGGCATGGGAGGTTTCAATGAGTAGATTTAGTATTTTGCGTACGTCTATTTTTTTGACTTCCGCGCTCGCTTTGGGCACGGGATTTTCTTTTTCGGGGCAAACTGTCATGGCAGCGCAATTGCCACAGGCACCTTATCATGTGGTTTCTGGGGATACTCTTTACAGTATTGCGCAACTTTCTGCTTCTTCGCTCCCGGATTTATTGAAGGTCAATAATTTCACTCTTCAAACGACTATCTATCCGGGCGAAACCATTGCGTTGCCTTTCGTCTATAAGGTGCAATCAGGAGATGCACTGTGGTATTTGGCTCGCCATTATGGCACTACTGTTGGGAAAATAAAAGCATTAAATGGGTTGAAAAGTAATGTTATCTATCCTGGAATGACGCTTTTATTCGCACGGGGAAGTAAGTTGGAAGCCAACAGCGTACAGAATACTGCGACTACTGCAGTCAGTACAACAAGCAACGCTGCTTCATCATCGCAAAGTACCTCTTCTACTATAAATGCCGTGGCCACCGCTTATGATAGTACCGTGGCTTCTAATGGTTCATGGGGAGCGGTGGATTATTTCGGTGATCCTTTGCAATTTGGAGATATTGCCGTCGATCCATCGGTGATTCCGCTGGGTTCAAAGGTTTTTATCAGTGGATATTCAGACACAAATCTTCCTAAAGGCGGTTTTTATGCGACCGCAGTGGATACTGGGGGAGCCATTAAAGGGGATAAAATTGATATCTACATGACATCCACCACCGCAGCGCTTGATTTTGGCGTTGAAAATGTACAAGTGACCGTGTTGAAGAACTAGCGAAAGAGGGGACTGCATTGGACATTGTTGTCGGACAGGCAGCGCCGAAGTTTGAATTACAAGCGGTAAGTGCTGATCACTCGTTAATCAGGCTTGTAGATCTTAGGGGTCACTGGGTGGTCATTTATTTTTATCCAAAAGACATGACTTCTGGATGTACCAATGAAGCAAAGGATTTTCAAGCACACCTTGAGGATTTTTCAAGACATGGTGCGATTGTGTTGGGTATCAGTAAGGACAGTCTTGCCTCCCATGAAAAATTTGTCACAAAACAAGGTTTGATGTTTCCACTATTATCAGACGAAGAAGGCAAAGTTTGTGAAGCGTATGGTGTTTATAAAGAAAAGAAAATGTATGGTAGAACATATATGGGGATTGAACGCACGACTTTTTTAATTGACCCTGCAGGGAATGTCGCTAAAGTGTATCCAAAGGTCAAGGTAAATGGGCATGTGGAACAAGTGCTTAACGACTTGTTAAATCACAACTGACGTTTTGTAGTAAGCACACAAGCAGTTGCCGCTATCAGGTGATTGCTTGTGTGCTTATTTTACTTGGATGATGATCGATTGTTTTTTATCAAAAAACTAACAATGACCACGATCAAAATTGCAGCAAAAATATACGTGTATACATGGCTGTGCAAGTCAATGGCAGCCCAGTTTTTCCCCAATTGATATCCGACTTCAGTTAATATGTATACCCATGGGATGACGCCTATCGTGGTAAAAATAATGAATTTGGAGATGTTCATTTTTGCTATTCCAGCAGGGAGGGAGATAAAGGTGCGAATCGCGGGAAGCACCCTTGCGATCAATACTGTTACGCTGCCATAGCGAGCAAACCACTTTTGCGCAGCATTAAAGTGGCGTTCGGAAAATAAAATGTAATGGCCATACCTTGCAAGTAATGGACGACCTCCCCATTTGCCAACAAAATATGCAATGAGGGAGCCTGCCAGATTACCAAGGATGCCGGCTATCACTGCTTCCCCAAATGAGATGTGACCAAGCCATGCTTCAAATCCAGCGAAGGGCATAATTACTTCACTGGGGAGTGGGATACATGCACTTTCTAGAAGCATGGCTAGAAACACAGCGAAAATGCCATACTGTGTAATAGCATGCTCAAGAAAGACAGACAAATTATGCACAAAAAACCTTCTTTCCTTACAGTAATTGAATCATCTTAGTTAGTATAATGATACAAAAGCATTACGTCTACTTGTCCCATGTTTCGCATACATGATATAGTGAGAAAGGCTATGAGATGAGGATGGATTTCATCCGACAGGGGAGAATGCAATTGGCTTTGTGGACATCACTGCTAAGTGGCGCATTTATGGTGATGCAGGTGGTAACAGGCCTGATTGGCGCTTATCAAGTTGTGTTGTCCGTTTTTGGTTTGTTCTATCGAAAACGGAAAATTAAATTTTCACCGCAAACACGCTTTGCGGTTTTGATTGCTGCACATAATGAGGCACAGGTAATTGGTCCATTGCTCGCTAATCTTAAGCGTATGGAGTATCCTCAGGATTTGTATGATGTGTTTGTAATTGCCGACAACTGTACAGATCATACGGCTGCTATTGTTCGAAATGCAGGTGTACAAGTGGCAGAACGCTTTTCTGAGTCAGAACGAGGCAAGGGGTTTGCCATTCGCTGGATGCTTGAACGCTTGAAGGACATGAACACTCAGTATGATGCTGTTGTTATGTTTGATGCAGACAATTTGGTAGCGACGAATTTTTTGCGTGTGATGAATGACCGATTGCTTGAAGGTAGTAAAGTCATTCAGGGTTATTTGGACATTAAAAATCCATTTGATTCATGGGTGAGCATTTCCATGGCTATTTCCTATTGGTACACGAATCGCATGTGGCAATTGTCGCGTTATCACTTAAAGCTTTCCTCGGCACTCGGAGGAACGGGACTTTGTATTGATATGCCGCTTTTGCAAAAGTTAGGGTGGGAAGCAACGGGTCTTACAGAAGATGTAGAGTTTGGCGCAAAGTGTGTGACGCTTGGGATTTACCCTGTGTGGGCGCATGATGCGAAGGTTTACGATGAAAAGCCAATTACACTGCGTGCATCCATGCGTCAACGCTTGCGCTGGATGCAAGGACACTTTAATTGTGCGCAGCAATACATGATGCCGCTCTTGGGGGCGAGCATAAGGGAAACTAACCTAGCAAAATTGGATGCGGCAATCTATCTCTTTCAACCGATGCGTTTTTTAATTTTGTTTTTTACGGGATTCATGCTTTTGTTTCAAATTTACGTCCCGCACACAGGGGCGATGTCAGCGGTAACTGAATTATTGCCAACGTGGTTTTGGATTGTGGTGAATGTCTTTATCTTGATCCAAATGCCTTTGGCTATGTTGTTAGAAAGAGCACCATGGATGGCTTATCTTGGATTGCCGCTATTTCCCTTCTTTATGTTTACTTGGTTTCCTGTTACCTTGATTGCACTCTTTACGCGGCGCAATCGGGTTTGGCAACACACGATTCATACGCGGGCGATCCAACTAGATGATCTGCGTTCCAGGTAGTGCAGCTATTTGTTAGCAAAGAGACCAGTTATTCTGGTCTCTTTGAGTGTTCTAACATGCGGGCTAGTGCATCTTCGCCTTTCATGCCAACATGAATTCCAAGTTCGGCTGCCGTATCCGTAATACTTTCAAGTGGAGCGGCGAGTAGTTCTTCGGTATTGTGTACACCGACTGCTCTTCCTGCAATAATTTTTCGCTCTTTCAGTTTGGTATTTAGCAGATGGACATCTAGTGCCCCACACATGATGTATCCGTTTGTCGTACTGATACTGATGAGCCGCGTCTTTGGTAAATCAATTTCCGTAGCTAGACATGTTCTACCGGCAATGGTGATTGGCTTTATATTAATCACATTACTTCGCCACCTTTCATTATATAATTTACGGTGAATGGGTGAGAATGTGCATTGTCGTTTTGGCTCGGTATAGGGGGCAGCTCATTTTGGCGAAGGTTGTGCTAAGCACATTGAATGCCAAATTTATTCATTCTTCACTGGCGTTGCGGTATTTACGTGCAGCGATTAGCAAAAATCACCATGTGAAGGTACTTGAATATACTATTCATGATCCTATTGACCTGATGGTGGCAGATATTTTCGAAGAAGAACCTGATGTGATCGGACTTAGCTGTTACATATGGAATATCGAACAATTGGAAAAACTCATTCCACTTTTAAGAAAAGTGTTGCCCGATGTATTCATACTATTGGGAGGCCCAGAAGTTGCTTACGATGCGAAGTTCTATATGGACAAACTGCCTGAAGTGGATGCTGTGGCAATTGGGGAAGGGGAAGAATTATTAAATGATCTTCTTCACGCACTACATCAACAATCACCAGTGAGTAGTGTGCTTGGACTTTGCTATAGGGAACAAGGCCGAATTATTTTTTCTGGTGCAAGAGCCATTGTTTCACTAGAACACTTACCAACTCCCTATCCAGATGCGCTAATGGGGGAATTGAATCAGCGAGTGGTATATTATGAAGCGAGTAGAGGGTGCCCATTTACCTGTCAATATTGTCTGTCGTCTATTGAGGAGAATGTACGCTATTTTCCATTACCCCGTGTATTAAATGATCTAGGTCGATTGATTTCGAGTCATGTCAAACAAATTAATTTTGTTGATCGGACATTTAATTTGAAGAAAGAGTATGCAATGGCTGTATTTTCATTTTTGGCACAAACAGAGGGAGAAACTACTTTTCACTTTGAAATCACTGGTGATGTGTTGCATCCAGAGTTAGTGGAGTGGTTAGTTAATCACGCACCCTTAGGCAAGTTTCGTTTTGAGGTGGGAGTGCAATCAACCAACCAGTTAGCTAATCGAGCGGTAAAAAGGCGTCAAAATTTCGACAAATTAGCGGCTACTGTGCAAAAAATTAAATCCTCAGGAAAGATTCATCAACATTTAGATTTAATTGCGGGGCTTCCGTATGAAGATTATGGTTCATTTCGCAAATCCTTTAATGATGTATATCAACTTGGACCTGACGAATTGCAGTTAGGATTTCTGAAGTTGTTGCGGGGCACCAATTTAAGAGCAGAATCAGAAAAGTATGGGTATATTGCCATGGATCGAAGTCCTTATGAGGTGTTGTCTAACAATTTTCTTTCATATAAAGATTTAATAAGATTAAAAAGACTTGAAGATATTCTAGAGAAATATTATAATTCAGGACGATTTAAGCATTTGGTAGCCTATATAACTCAAGCATGTTTTGAAACGGCTTTTGATTTTTATCAATCATTTGGTGATTATTGGCATGACCAAGGGTGGAGCAGAATTGGTCATCAACCGCTTGATTTAGTCAACAGGTTACGTGTATTTTTACAATTTGCTGGTGTATGGGATGAAATTTCCTATGCTTTGCTACGAGTAGACTATACATTAAGCGAAAAACAACGACCACGACGTCTTTTTTGGCGACATGGGCTAGAAGAACATGAACAGGACCGCTGGCTAAAAAGCCATCAAGAAGAATTAATTGCACTTTTTCCTGAGTTGACAGATGACTTTCGATTAATCAATATTGCAAAAAGGGTAGTTATTGAGCGTATTCCTCGTGAAGCATTTTTACAACTTCAAACGGATATGTATGTCGTTAAGTGCACTGCGGATGAATGGACAGCGGGTACTCTTCTCTTCTTGTTTCCAAGCGTGTCGGGAACGCCTCGTATTTTCGGTTGGACTTCATAGTTAGCTTTGTAGGGTTTATTTATAAGGAGGATCAATTGTGTTTCTTAACGCATTGGGAATAGGGATATGGGATAATCCGGCAATTTTAGCTTCGCTTTCATCAATTATTATTGCACAAGTGATAAAAGTGCCTATTTTTTATGCAACGAAAAGAAAATGGGATTTAGCAAAAATGATTACTACCGGAGGAATGCCGAGTTCCCATTCAGCGGCGGTTGCTTCTTTGGCAACAGTCATTGGCATTCGCTCCGGAGTGCAATCTCAGGTTTTTGCATTGTCTGTTATTTTTGCTGTGATCGTCATGTATGATGCCGCGGGAATTCGCCGCCATGCAGGTGAACAGGCCATCGCCATCAATAATCTGGAAGCTAAAATTGGTCAATACATGGAACGTCCGCAAACTAATACTACTGCACATGATTTTTATCAAAAAAAGCTTAAAGAAATGTTAGGTCATCGCCCTATTGAGGTAATTGTTGGATCTCTATTCGGAATTCTAATAGGTTCCTTTTTTGCTATTCACTAACTGTCATTCTTCCAGCATATCGGTGTGAGCGTCTTCGCCAATAGACTGGATATCCTGCTGTTGTACGTCGCGATTGATTTTGCGGATGGTTTGATCGAGCGCTTTTCGCGGGTCATTTACTATACTACTGCCATAAATCAGCAATCTGTCTGTATGCGCAGGCACACCAATTGCATAGTATTCTCCATTATGGGATTCAAATAGTTCAATTGTATATTCTGCATTTGCAATTCGATAAATAAACTGTTCTTTGCGCAGCAATTCAGTTCCTTCTTGTAACTTGAGCTCTTTCCATTCTGATTTCATTCTATTTTGCACTCCTTCTTTTGCTTAACTTCGTGTATAGTAAGAGTAGGTTGAACTAACAAGAGGGTGAGAATATGCGAGTTTGGATCCGAAATTTCCTAATCGGTGGGGTGCTACTTTCCTCATTCGTGTTCGCTGGTTGTGGTAATACCACAACTTCTGGGAGCGGTCCAGTTACTCAACCAATACAACAACCTACAACTAAAGATAATCAACATCATCAGGGTCAACCTGGAAAGTCCAATTCTTCAACTAGCAAGTCAGCGACAGGAAGTACGGGTGGAAGCAATGCGAATACCGGGTCTACTCCTAGTACTGGAACCACTCCGACTAAGACGGTTACGATTCATGTCGGAAGTGCCCAAGGTTCCACATTGTCATCTGTGCCCGTTAAAGTTAATGGTACAGGTACTGCATTTGTTCCTGTTTCGCATTCTGTGACTTCTGTTCAACTACCAGTGGGCTGGACGTTACAATTCAATACCTATGCGAGTACAGGAACTACGATAAAATGGATCAATCCAAAAGATCCGTCACAATACATCAGTGAAAGTGTCCAACCTTTTACTCGCAGTCTAAGCAATTTTTACGCTGCTCAATCTGGTTCGGTAAGTTGGTTGATTCCTAATCAGGTGGTGGAATATACTTTGTCCAATCCCAACAACCCGAATCCTGATATTGGAATCATGGCCAATAATAGCGATGGAGGCTCCATTCGTCTGGATGTGTACTTACCCAAAAATGAAAAAAATATTGCACAACAGATTATCAACAGCTTTGTCGGCACCTCAAATTAAGGTAAAAAAAAGGCCAGCATCAAGCTGGCCTTTTTTTTATGCAAACTCTTCCATGATTTTATCAAACTGTGCTTGATTGATATGGAAATCTTGTTCAGCAATGGGTGTTTCCAAATAACCAGGGATCAAATCATCAAAGGAGGGGCGGGTGGTATCCTCGTAAATTAGTCCTGTACATAAACCGTCTGTTTCGATGACTTTCGTTGTTGCCACTGTTTTGTTCGTGTGGTCATAATCCGGAAATTGATCCAAAGATACGATATGATCCTTATACCACTCATAGGTATTAATTTTATTGTATGTTACACAAGGGCTAAACACATTAATCAGTGAAAAGCCGTTATGTTGAATACCTTTGCTGATGAGTTCTGTCAGTTGGTTTACATCGTGAGAAAATCCTTGTGCAAGATAGGTGACACCTGCCGCTAGCGCAATTTGTAGTGGGCTAACAGCGTTTTCGATGTTGCCAGCAGGTGTTGTCTTGGCTTTAAATCCAAAGGCACTGGTTGGTGAATGCTGCCCTTTTGTCAGGCCATAGATTTGATTGTCCATCACAATATAAGTAATGTTCATGTTACGACGCGCCGCATGCATAAAATGCCCCATGCCGATAGCAAAACCATCGCCGTCTCCGCCAGCCGCGATGACTGTAAGATTGCGATTCGCTAGTTTCACACCTTGTGCAATCGGTAAAGAACGACCATGCACGCCGTGAAAACCATAAGCATTAACATAACCAGAAATTCTCCCTGAACAGCCAATTCCAGAAATCACAGCTACTTGTTCAGGTTCAAGGTTTAAGCTACCTAGGGAGCGTTGAATAGCTGCTTGCACTGCGTAATCACCACATCCAGGGCACCAATTGGGGCGTACATCATTGCGAAAGTCTTTTACTGTTGCCATTGCGGCACAACTCCTTTCATTTGAGCTTCCATTTCTTTTGGTAAAAATGGCGTGCCATCGTATTTGAGGAAACTCCTCATGTCGTCGTGGTGCAATCCATGCATTTGAATTAAATGGAAAAGTTGCCCCGTTGCGTTACTTTCTGCGACGATAATGTGTTTCGCTTGATTCATGTACGTCTGCATTGATTTAACAGGAAAAGGGGAAAGCACCTTAATGTGTGCATGGCCAACTTTCAAGCCTTGATTTCTAAGTCTTGTGACTGCTTCATCAATTGCCCCAATGCTTGAACCGGCACCAATGATTAAAACTTCAGGATCGTTGTCACCGTTATAAGCAATACTGCCTGGTAGCTCGATGCCGTCAAATTTGTTTAAGCGTTTGTTCATCATCAGGACGCGGTTCGTTGTTGATTCATCTGGTCTGCCTACTTCGTTGTGTTCGACGCCAGTAACGTGATGAATGCCACCATGCTGTCCTGGAAAGCTGCGTGGAGAGATGCCATTCTCAGTGCGTTCATATCGTTTGAATAATTTTCCCGGTTCGGTTTTCGCTAAATTTTCTGACTTAGCTAGATTACCACGATCAATGGTTACCGTTGAGTAATCAAATGGGGTGACTGATTGGTTAGCTAGTGACAATGCCAAATCAGTTAACAGAATGACCGGACATTGGAATTGTTCTGCATAATTAAATGCGTCAACAGTGGCGGTAAAACATTCTTCAGGCGTCGCTGGAGTCATCACTACTTTAGGAATCTCACCGTGTGTGCCAAATAATGCAGCAAACATATCACTTTGTTCATGTTTTGTAGGAAGACCTGTGCTAGGTCCGCCGCGCTGTGAATCAATGATGACGACAGGGGTCTCGGTCATTCCCGCTAGTCCCATGGCTTCCATCATGAGTGCCAATCCTGGTCCAGATGTCGCTGTTAATGCTCTTGCCCCACCAAATGCCGCACCAATGGTCATATTCATTGCGGCGATTTCATCTTCGGTTTGAACGACAACTCCGCCCACACTGGGAAGTTTTTTAATTAGGTATTCCATGACGTCAGATGCTGGGGTAATTGGATAGGCAGGCATGACTCGCGCACCAGCTGCTAAAGCACCAAATGCCACTGCGTCATTGCCAATCATTAACAAGTGATGATCAGGTGTCGCGGGTGCTAAGTGAAACCCTGAAAAATCAGCATTTTGACCTGCCATCGCATCATAACCTGCACGTACCGCCGCCATGTTTTGGTCAACAATTTTTTGGCTTTTACGTCCAAACATACTTTGAATAACGGGAGAGCAAAAATCTGGAGCAAGGCCCATAACAAATGCAGTAGTGCCCAGCGCAACCATGTTTTTCATGATTGCAGCACCGTTTTCTTCTGCCAACTTCGTAAAAGCGATGCTAAACAAGCGTACATTTGAAGCAATGTCATCGGGGAGCGTGGGAGAAAATTTAGCGTCCGCAATAATAATTCCGTCGGACTTTAATTCATGTGCGTTAAAGTTAATGGTTTCTTGGTCAAATGCAAGTAATATGTCGAGTTCATCGGCAATAGAATTTCTTTTGACTGTACTAATTCGGACGCGGTCATTGGTGTGCCCGCCTTTAATACGCGAAGAAAAGTGACGATAGGAATATATATAATAACCCATTCGATTTAGGGAAGTAGCAAAGGTTTTACCAGTAGAATCGATACCTTCGCCTTGTTGTCCTCCCACTTTCCAGGAAAGCTCTTGCAACATGCGCGTGCTTCACTCCTTTGAATTTTTTGCGAGATGTAACGCTGCTGTACCTTCAGTACTTCTGGATTTCACGTCCTCGCTCTAGTGAAACCACCACATCCAGTTCATAAGTATACGCCGTGATGTCATCAGCATTTGTGACTGTTGTCACATTCATTTGCAATTCTTTGATGCTTGGTGGTTCCCATGCTGATTTAATTGTTCCGGCGCAATTACGACTAGGGTGATAAGTACCTTATTTGTTCGCAATTGCATTCGAAGCTTAGCCATCTTCACATATATTTGCAAGAGGCTCGGCTTGCGTGTTGCGATAAATTGGTACCACCTAACTAGATCATAAACAATATTATAACGGATGAGCAAAGGATTGAAAGCCCTCTTTTCAATTTTTTGACCATTTCTTTAAAGAATGAAAGACAATGACCTTCACATTTCTTCTGACTCCGAACCGAACTGCCTCATTATCAGAAGGAAAATACACATCAATATGTTCACCTTTTACTGCACCGCCTACATCTTCTGCCACACGATAGCCAATACTATCGATGTACACCAGCGACCCCATTGGGATTAGCTTTGGATCAACAGCAATTGTGCGTTTTGGGGTAGCCATTTTCCCACTAGCAGTCACCATATAGCCAGGATCTCCCGGCCGTTTGCCTGTTGATTCATAGCCAGGTCCATATGCAGTAAGTTTGCATAAAAGAGTTCTTGACACTAAAAGTTTTGGCATGTTTTCAACCGCACTTAAAACAGGTGCCATGGTTGCAATGCTTTCCACATGAGTCAAAGTGGTATTGATCGGTTTTTTTTTAACATGTTGTATCATCACATGATGGGTGGCTGTTTTTGCTATTTTGGTGTCACTAGTTGAAAAAATCATCATCAGGATTGCTCCGCAAAGGATTGCAGTGCCACCCCCGGACAGTTTCATGTGCATTATCACCTCGAAGTATTAATCGTCCGGGTTATCAATTTCCTTTTTTTGCTTGTTCTATGCACAATGAAAACAAATTATCGTAATGCCTCTTTGATTTTTTTAAAACAGTGATAAAATAGACATAAAACAGCCAAATACTTAAAAATGTTTTTTCTAAGGAGGGAGCCACTTGATTCAGGAAATTGGGTGGAAAGTTGGCGGTGAACAGGGCGAAGGAATTGATAGTACAGGTGAAATATTTGCTTGGACTATGCACCGATTAGGATATTACATTTTTGCTTATCGTCATTTCATGTCAAGAGTTAAGGGTGGGCATACGAATTACAAAATTCGTGTTGCTAATCGCCAAACAGAACATCATGGTGATGATGTGCATATATTGGTGGCTTTTGACCAAGAAACAGTTAATTACAATTGGGGCGAACTGGTTAAAGGTGCTGTGGTTATTGCAGATGGAACCACAGGGGAGATTGCGCCTGTAAAAACAGATTCAAAAGTGCATTTTTATCAAATCCCATTGGTCGGTCTTGCCAAAGAAGCTGGTAGTGCAATCATGAAAAACATGGTGGCCATTGGTGTGACAGCTGCCATTGTGGGACTTGTACCAGAGGATTTCCTTGCATTTATCGATGAAAAATTCAAGAAAAAAGGCAATCAGGTGGTAGAAAGTAATTTGAATGCTGTTCGACTTGGCTACAATTATTACAATGAGCATTTTGGTGATGTGCACTTTTCATTACCGCAAAAACCAGCGAAATCGGAGAAGAAACACCTATATATTTCAGGGAATGAAGCGATTGCATTAGGAGCACTTGCTGGTGGATGCCGCGTACTTGCTGCTTACCCTATTACTCCCGCTACGGAGATCATGTATGCGCTGGTCAAGTATTTGCCGATGTATGGTGGCATTGTGATTCAGACCGAGGATGAAATTGCCGCTGTTAATATGGCATTAGGTGCCAATTACGCAGGAACAAGGGCGATGACATCTACATCTGGACCAGGCTTTTCGTTGATGATGGAGACGTTGGGGTTATCGGGAATATCGGAAACGCCGTTGGTCATTGTTGATGTGCAGAGAAGTGGACCTAGTACAGGACTACCTACCAAGACAGAGCAAAGTGACTTGTATGAAGCACTCTACGGGTCTCATGGTGAATTTCCAAGGATTGTGCTCGCTCCCACATCGATTGAGGAGTGCTTTCATTTTGGCATGGAGGCTTTCAATTTAGCTGAAAAGTATCAATGTCCTGTGATTATTGCCAGTGATTTGTACTTGGGAATGAGTAAAGGTTCGATTGATGATTTGGATATTTCGTTGGTGAATATTAATCGTGGGAAACTAATTCATCAGAACGATCTAGAAGGTGTTCATCGCGGTGAGTTTAAGCGTTATCAAGTTACAGAAGATGGAATTTCACCAAGAGCCATTCCCGGGATGAAAGGCGGCAAATTTATTGCACTAGGAAACGAACATGATGAATATGGCATGGAAATGGAAGATCAGGATATGCGGGTAAAGCAAATGAATAAGCGTGCACGCAAACTTGATCAATTTAACGAACTTGTCGGCGCTACTTTGGAAGGCTCGAAAGATGCACAGATCATGTTAGTTGGTTTTGGCTCCACACGAGGTATCGTTTCAGAGGCCAAAGAGGTGTTAGAAGCTAGAGGTATGCGGGTCAGTCATGGACAAATTGGTGTACTAGATCCGTTTCCAGTGGAGTTGCTACGTCCTTACATTGAAGGAGCAGAGACGGTGCTAGTGGTGGAGTTAAACTCTAAAGGTCAACTAGCTGATCAGTTGAAACTACATTATGGTCATCAAGATCACATCTTATCTTGCTTGAAATACAATGGTGATCCAATGACGGTAAAAGAAATTTTAACCCGAGTGGAAGAGGTGATACCAATTGTCAGTCATAAATGATTTTAAGGGTGAAAAACCCACTTGGTGTCCAGGGTGCGGAGATTACGGGGTGTTAAACGCACTGCAAAGGACTAGTGTTGAACTAGGGCTTGATCCTGAAGAAATGGTGGTTGTATCGGGTATCGGTTGCTCTGGAAAACTATCCGCTTATTTCGGCTCGTATGGATTGCATACGATTCATGGCAGAAGCTTGCCTACTGCTCAAGGCGTAAAAATAGCCAACCGCGAATTAACGGTAGTGGCCGCAGGTGGCGATGGCGATGGTTATGGGATTGGAATGGGACATTTTATTCACGCGATGCGAAGAAATGTGAACATCACGTACATCGTGATGGATAACCACATTTACGGATTGACAACCGGACAGACTTCTCCGACTAGTGACACAGGGTTTGTTACGAAGACAGCGCCTAAAGGGGCCGTTGAACATCCGGTGCATCCATTGCAGTTAGCGCTGTCTGCAGGTGCGAGCTTTGTGGCGCAAGGATTTTCTGGTGACATCCCACAACTTTCGATGTTAATGAAAGAAGCCATCACTCATAAGGGATTTTCATTATTAAACATCTTTAGCCCATGTGTCACGTTTAATAAACAAAACACCTACGAATTTTACAAATCACGCATTGTTAAAGTGTCAGATGAAGAATCGTATGATCCAACCAATAAAGCAATGGCTTTAATGAAAGTGGTACAGGAAGACGCAATTTACACTGGGGTTATTTATAAAAATGATCGTCCCACCTATGAAGAAATGGCACCCAATTTTTCTAATGCTGGTTTAGCTACATTAGATCACACGTTAACAGATGAGGAATTAGAGCAGCTGCTTTTGCAATTTCAATAAAAAGGTGTAAGAAAATGCAGGGGATTGATGATAATCCCCTGCATTTTGATTATATATATTCACCGAATTGCAATAAAATTAGAACATCATAAAATGAGCAAAAATCGGTTGACACTAGGTAATAAGGCGTGGTATATTACGTTTTGTCGCCGCGAGAGCGGAGGACGCGATCCTTGAAAACTAAACACGTATAGAGAAGAAGAACCAACGTGA